>CANHGT010000015.1 GCA_947460385.1 Alphaproteobacteria bacterium | reverse complement strand
TTTCATCTAGTGTTTGTGTTTTTTCTTTATTATCTAGTATTTCGTTCAAAATTATTGCTCTCTATTGCCTATATTCTTTATTCTTTTTATTTTATTTTTATCTACCGAACAGTTTTTCTAGTTCTTTTAGGGTTATATTAATGAATGTGGGGCGTCCATGGCTACACTGGGCGTAGTTTTCTGTTTGCTCCATAGTGCGTAGTAAATTATTCATTTCAGCAATATTTAACACTTTACCCGCCCTAATACTGCCATGACACGCCATTTTAGCAATAATTTTTTTGTATCTCTCTTCTAAATTGTTAGATTCCTCACTGCCCCTAAAGTCATCTAATATCTCAAGAATTAAGGTTTTTACATTTATATTGCCTAAAATAGCGGGTATCCCCTTTACTAAAATTGTGTTATATCCGAAAACATCAAAACTAATGCCACAGTTTCTAATTATTTCAGCATTTTCTTCTACAATATTAAATTCTTCAGGGTCTAACAAAATAATTTCACTGGTTAATAAAAGCTGTGATACTAAAGTTTTTTCTTGAAACTGTGCTTTTAATAATTCATGATTAATTCTTTCATGGGCTGCGTGCTGGTCTACAATAATTAAGCCACTATCATTTTGTGCTACAATCCAATTACTATGCAACTGGGCTTTGGCAAAGCCTAAGGGTAAACTTTCTACATTGTCTATTTTTTCATCACTATCTACAATATTGCTGATGCTAGAATCAACGCTTACATCAAAATTATGCTCTATTTCTGCCACATTATTAAAGTATGCTAATTGCTGTTCTTTAATGCTGTGTGAATTATGGGCATTGTTAGTGCTATTTTGTTGATTACTACCCGCATAAAGGGAATGTTCGTGAATAGTGTTGTCTAATGGTTTAAAAAAATTCAACATATTAGGAGATTTTTTGGCAACCCTACTTAGCAACTGGCTACTTAAATTACTGCTAGTTTTCTGCCCATTTATTCCATAAACCGCATCTTTAATTTTGCTGTACAGGAAGTTACTAATTTGTTGTTTATCTTGAAAACGCACCTCACTTTTTGTTGGGTTTACATTTTCATCTACTAAATCACGCTTGATGTTTAAATTTAAAGCATATACGGGATACTCGCCTAATTTTAAAACATCAAAATACACACGGCGTACCACATTATTTAAGAATTTATCTTGCAGTGGACGGCTATTCACAACCCAATATTGATTATCTGTTGTTTTTTTATAAAAAGTAGGAATGCTAATAATTCCTTGAAAAGTTATATCTTGCACCTGCTCATCTATAATACATGAGTTCATTACAAAATCTTTGCCAATAACTTGTTCACATCTATTAGCTAAATGCTCTACATACACTTTGCCAACCACATTATAATTAAAAACTAATTTACCATTACTTTCCATTTGAAAATGAATATGAGGGTGGGCTAAAGCAAGCTTTTTAAATATTTTATAACAGTAATTAGTTTCTTGGGCATTACTACTTAAAAACTTTAATCTTGCTGGGGTTAGGGAGAATAAATCATTAACTTGAATGATTGTACCTTGTTGCAAGGCATTAGGACTAATTTCTGATTCTATCCCAAAATTACAGGCTAGCTCATAGCCTAATTCTGCTTGGTGATACTTAGAAATAACTTTAACCTTAGATACCGAAGCAATTGAAGCTAGTGCTTCACCCCTAAAGCCTAAGTTATCTATTTTTATAATATCATCAAAGGGCATTTTAGATGTAGCATGGGGCTTTAAACATAGGTGTAGATCATCTATTGTCATGCCACTACCATTATCTATAACCGTAATGCTAGATTTACCACCATCATTAATTTTAACAGTAATGATTGTAGCTTGGCTATCTATGGAATTTTCAACGAGTTCTTTGATAATAGAAGCAGGACGTTCAACAACTTCACCTGCGGCAATTTGATTTACTAAAGTATTAGGAAGAATTCTTATTTTGTTGTTCAAAAAAAACACTCTTATTTGAAGATTGATACCCCCCATGAAAAAGTGGCGGATAGAGTGAGATTCGAACTCACGAAGGCGTTAACCTCGCCGGTTTTCAAGACCGGTGCTTTCAACCACTCAGCCATCTATCCAAGAATGATTATATTATACTTTTTTAATCTTAGCAAGTCTTTTTTTAAATATTTATGTAAATTATGGTAAAATAAGATAATTTATAGTAAAAAATGATGATTGATATAAATTTTACAGGAGATTATCTGTAAAAGTATAAGAAAACATAGAAAAAATAATTGTTACACATAGAACAAGCAAAAACACACTGTTCAAATATAAATATTTATGAATATAGTTAAGATATATTGCAAACCTATTCTTTTGGCAATAAAGAATCAATAATAAATTGCTCAACTTTTGCTATAGTTTCTTCATCTACACTATGGGCAAGGCTATCTTTTATGAAACTTTTATAAGGAATATTAGATTTATTTAAAAACAACATGGTTTCTTCAATAAAGCCATATTTTACAACATCATCTGCCTTACCGTGAACTATAAAAATATTTTTATCTAAGTTATTAATAGTTTGGGAGTCATCTATTGCCAATAAGCCACTATGACATATTAAACCATTTAAAGCTTTACTACCATACAAACCATAGTTTAAACTTAGTATGCCACCTTGGGAAAAACCAAACAAAGTAATTCTGTTATGTAAACATTTATGCTCTAGGGCTATTTTATTAATAAATTCTTCTAAAATATCTTGGGATTCTTTTATTTCACTGCTTTCAAATGTAATTTCATCATTATGGTCTACATACAAAGGAAACCATTGAAATCCTATACCTTGATCGCAATGATTTGGGGCATTAGGTATAACAAAGCTAGTGTTAGGCAAATTATTAAACATTAAAGATAGCGAAGTAAGATCGTCCATAGAAGAACCATAGCCGTGCAACATAATTACAATATTTTGTTGCCCTTGTCTTGCTTCAATGAAATTGTATTGTAAAGACATAGTAATTTTATTACTCTTTATTAAATGCTATGTTTAGCCCACTAAGTAAGCTTTGTAATTCACCCTTATGGTACATTTCCATGGTAATATCACAACCACCAATAAATTCACCCTTAATAAAAAGTTGTGGAATAGTAGGCCAATTGGTATACAATTTAATGTTTTCTCTTACTTCTTGATCTCTTAAAACATTAACATCAACAAAATCAAGACCTAAAGATAGCAAAGTACTAGCCACCTGATAAGAAAAACCACACATAGGATCTTCTTTAGTACCTTTCATAAAAAGTACAACATCTGCACTATGTACAAGTTCATCTATTTTTTTAAGCATATCGTTATGCAGATTTTTTTCTTGAACTGCCTGTTGAGAAGTTTGTTCAGTTCCTGCTATTTCAGCGAATGTTTTAGCAATAATAGATAATGCGTGCATTTCATTGCCCACGATACTTCCAAGCACATCATAAACCATTTTGTGTCGCTCTATTGAAGATTTATTAATAAAACTATCACTGGTGATTTTCAACTCAAAATGTGCTCCATCGCCAACAACATCTTGTAAAATTATTTTAGAATCTTTAAAATTATTTTGTAATAATTCTTTCACTGCATCTAAACTTACAGACATTTTTTACTCCTAGTATAACAAATATGTTCTAATTTATATTTTTTTGTTTTTTAGTATCGTTTACTTTCTTTTCTAATTTAGTAATAAAGTCTGCCACCGAATTATTACTTGCTTTAATAGCAGATTCAAACTCACTACGCTGTGCTAAAAGAACACTTACGCCATTTAAAGAAACATCTACTAATAAGAAATTTTTAATGTCTTTGCTATATTTTAATCGCCACACTGCATTAATAACAGAATCTTGATTTTTAGAATTATTTTTAGGTTTTACCAGAACATTAACAAAAAACTCTTCGCCTTTCTGCTCGGCATCAACAACTTTGAAAATATAAGATTGATAATATTTAGAGAACATATCAGCATAAAATAACACCATATAATCGGTTATTATGCTTACATATTTATCTTTTAATTTTGCATCTAAACTTTTATAATGCTTTCCTAAAGACCATGCCGACATATAGCTCATTGCAAATTTATGGCTTGCTAAATCTTTAAAATAATTATAATTTTCTTGACTACTTTTCTTCTTAGGTATATTTATTTGCCCATCATCTATAACTTCTTGCATAAATAATTTAGCATTTTCTGGGTTAGGCACTTCATATTTGGCAACAAGACCAAATACAGAGAATACTGAAAATAATAAAACAAATAAACTAATTCTCATTGATAAACAACCTCTTATATGGTATTAATTATAAATTCACAAAGTTGAATTAACAATAACAAATAAAAGAGTATAATGCAATACAAATTTTCTTGGTTAAACAATCATTCTGTAACACACTTAAATAGCTTGTTATGTTATGAAAACCATATTTTCAAGTATGTGGGTGGTTGTGTAAGGGATTCAATTATGAATAAGGAATTTAATGAGTTTGATATTGCTTCTAATTTTCCCGTAGAAAAAAATATATTTTATTTACAGAATAAAGGGGTTAAAGTTATTGAAACTTCTGTTGCACATGGAACAATTACTGTAATTTTAGAAGGTAAAATTTTTGAAATTACTACATTAAGAAAAGATGTATCTACCAATGGGCGTCAGGCTACCCAAGTAGAATTTATTGATGATTTTTATGAAGATGCAAAAAGGCGTGACTTTACCTTTAACGCACTGTATCTATGCCCTACTACTGGAGAAATAACAGATTTTTTTGGTGGAATTGAAGATTTAAAAAATGGGCATGTTAAATTTATTGGCAACCCGCAGGAACGTATAAAAGAAGACAATCTTCGCATCTTACGTTTTTTTAGATTTTATGCCCAATATGGAACAAACGTTCCTGATTCAAACCTATTAAATATACTTAAAGAGAATGCCCCACTTTTGAAAATGTTAACTAAAGAACGTATAAACGGTGAAATCTATAAAATTTTAAATGGCTCAAATCTTTCTGTGTTAACAATAATGGCTAAATATGATATTCTCCAACAATTTCTAACGCCTGATTTAAACGCAATAGATAATATAGATAATTTAAGAACCAATAATTCTCAAGTAAACAAAAATCTAATTATTGCCTATATTAATGAAGATTATACAAATCTAACAAATTTTATTTTGAAAAAAAATGATATTAAAGAAATTACGGCGATTATACAAATTAAGTATTTTATTGAGAAATATAGCCCCATGGAATTTAATGAAATTTGTCATCTTATTGTAAAATATGGGGTGTGTAATATTATAAATGCCCTAGAGTGTTTACAAAGCAAACATGTGAATTATCGTAGCTTATATTGTGATTTTATTAATAAAATTCAAGAAAAAAGTAGTAAACAACCAAATATCACGGGGCATGATGCCCTTGCATTAAACATTGAAAACAAGCATATTTCCCAATGTTTAGAGAAGCTATCATTGTATTTTTGGCTTAACCCTATTCGATCTAAAGACGTTTATTTAAAAGAGTTGTCAAGAATTTATACCTTACAAACTTATATTTAAAACAAACATTTTTTTCACTTTATCATATAGTCGTTACTTTTATCTTGCATTTACATCTAAAAGAATGTATATAAATATTTTAATGTGAAAATAGGAGTATTTAATAAATGTATAATTTTAATATAATAAAACATAATTCCCCTTGCATAAATAATAGAAATCAAGATATTTCAATGCTAGTATATCATTATACTGCTTGTTCTTTTGCAGTTACCCATAAAGTATTTACGAAGCCTGCCTCAGAGGGTGGTTTAAGCTGTCATTATGTTATTGATACAGATGGTTCAATTCACCAATATGTAGATGAGTCAAAAAGAGCTTGGCATGCAGGTAATTCAATGTGGGGAGATATTAAACAAGATATAAACAGTGCATCTATTGGCATTGAAGTAATTAATGATGGCTTTAATGTTAAAACAAATAGTTGTTCTCCATATACTAAAGAACAAATTGAAAGCTGTATTTTGTTGGGGCAAGCAATTATGGGCAAGTATAATATTAAACCATATAATGTAGTGGCACATTCTGATATTGCCCCTACTAGGAAAATAGATCCCGGTCCACATTTTCCATGGAAGCATTTAGCAGATCATAATATTGGGTTATTTCCTAGTAAGAGTGAAATCAATGACCAAAAAATAGATAAAATGCCTTCCGATAAAGAATTAATAAATTTATTTCAACAGTATGGTTTCACAGATACATCTAATTTAGATAATTTAAAAAAAGCATTTCAAATGCATTATAATCCTACTGTTTTTTTAGATAAAAAACCATTTTCTCTAGTAGAGGTGAAAATCTTGCAATCTTTAATAAATATAAAGAATTAGCTATACATTAAAGAGAGAGATAAAGCTACTATAGCTCATCTCTCTCTTAATTTGGTTTAATTTTTATATAGATACATTATTTAACAGGTACTATTGCCCCTTGATATTTATCTTCTATAAACTTTTGTACCTCTGGAGAATTTAATACCGCTCTTAATTCTTTAATTTCTGTTCTTGTTTCCTCTCCACTTCTTACCACTAAAATATTAGAATAGTCTGACTTAGAGTCTTCTAAAAATAAACTATCTTTTATAGGGTTTAAATTCGCTTCTAAAGCGTAGTTAGTATTAATTACTAGCAAAGCTACTTCATCTGTTAAATAAGCTTTTGGTAACATTGCAGGGTCTACATCATTTTTAAACACTAATTGTTTTTTATTACTAACAATATCAGATATATCTAAATTAACAACAGGAACATTTGGCTTTAATGTAATGAGTCCTGCCTTAGCAAGCAAAGATAGTACACGCCCTCTATCTGCTACTGAATTACTAAACAGTATAGTATCCCCATTTTGTATTAAACTAATGTTTTTATATCTTTTAGAATATAAACCCATTGGCTCAATATGTACTGCCCCTAGCACTGCAAATTTATATTCAGTATTATCTTTTAATTGCTGGTTTAAATATGCTGTATGTTGAAAAAAATTCACATCAATATCTTTTGAATATAATGCCTTATTAGGTAAAATATAATCATTAAATACTATAATTTTTAATTCAATACCCTTTTTTTCTAAGATTGGTTTTGCAAATTCTAAAATTTCAGCATGTGGAACAGCCGTTGAACCTACTATTAATTCTTGTGCTACGATATTATTACATAATAATAACAAGAATCCTAAAATATATTTTTTCATTTTTACCTCATTTTTAAATTAATAATTAAACTATTTTTTATCTATTTTTTTATAAATGTAATCACCTGTATGTTGAATTATAAATACTAATATTAAAATAATCAAAGTAGATAACACTATCATAATTTGATTATTCCTTTGAAAACCTTCAATGTATGCCAAATTACCTAAACCTCCAGCCCCTATTACTCCTGCCATGGCAGTATATCCTAAAATGGAAATTGCTAATGTGGTTAAATTAGATACTAAATTTGGCAAACTTTCTGGTATCAAAATCTTAAATATCATTTGCAAATTTGTAACCCCAAATGATTTTCCTGCTTCTATAATTCCTTTTTTTACTTCTTTAAAAGAAGTTTCTACTATTCTAGCATAAAACGGAGAAATACCTATAACTAATGCTGGATATGCTGCTTTTACCCCTAAAATTGTACCCATTAAAATTTTCGTTATAGGTAATAATAAAATAATTAAAATAATAAAAGGTATAGATCTAATAATATTTACAAAAGATGATAAAATAAAATATAGCGTTTTATTTGCTAAAATTTGTTCCTTTGAAGTTACAAACAATATAATGCCTAGAATAAGACCAAATATCGCAACAAATACAGTAGAAATTCCTGTTAAATATAAAGTTTCTATGGTAGCTGTAATTAGTTTATTATATTGATTCATTGTTTATTACCTCTACTACTATATTTTGTGATTTAATAAAATTAACAATATCATTTAATTGATTATCTTCTACATTTATATGTAAAATCATATAACCTGCTGTATTTTCGTGTGCATTATAAGTAGATGCTTCAAGGATATTAACTTTAATTTGAAATTTTAAAATGACATCAGAAAGAATAGAATTTTTAACGTTTACGCCATCAAAGTGTAATTTAAGAAATTTACCGCCTGCAATGTTGTCTATAATTAAATCTAGGTCATCTTTTGTTTTATTTTCATAGCCTTTTACAACAAATTCTTTAGTTATAGAATGCTTAGGATTTTGAAAAACTTCCGACACCAAACCACTCTCTACAATATAACCATTATCTATAACCGCCACTTTATTGCATATTTCTGCAATAACGTCCATTTCATGGGTTATTAAAATAATAGTTATGTTGGTTTTTGCTTGAATATTTTTTAATAACTTTAAAATACTTTTAGTATTGGCTGGATCAAGTGCAGATGTTGCTTCATCGCATAGTAAAATATTAGGATTATTAACCAAAGCACGTGCAATTCCCACACGCTGTTTCTGCCCTCCACTTAACTGGCTAGGATAACAATGTTCCTTGCCCTCTAAATGCACCAAAGCTATTAATTCTTCTACAGTTTTATTAATTTCTTCTTTCTTTTTACCTAAAATTTTTAAAGGGAGTGCAATGTTATCTTTAACTGTGGCCGATGTTAATAAATTGAACTCTTGAAAAATCATGCCAATTTTTGAGCGTAAATTACGTAGTAGATGCCCTTTATATGTGGTAATATCAATATTGTCTATAAAAATTTGCCCTGATGAGGGTCTTTCAAGTAAATTAATTAAACGTAAAAGGGTGCTTTTACCTGCCCCACTGTAACCAATAAAGCCATAAATATCGCCTTTTTGAATATCTACATTTACAGAATTTAATATGGGATTAGTAGTGTAAGACTTATATACATCTTTAATTTGAATGAAAGAACTCATTATAATCCTTAATTTATACAGAAAGATATAAGATTAAGGTATATTTCTTCTTGAAAAAAGGAATTTACTTAGTCTTATCTTTCAAAATATTAAAAATACTTTGCGGAAATTAGCACCTTACTTTCGTAGGTTGCTTGAGCTTCATAGGGTCCTTCCCTCCACTCTTCTTGATAAGAATCAATATTATTCAAATAATAGCACAGATAAAAAAATTGTCAAACAATTTTATTAAAATGAATTAATTATAGTGTAGGCAACAATAAAAGATATTAAAACATCTATAATATCTTTGCCTTTATGAATAAAATAATATTTTAAACTTTGGTTAGACCAAATACAATCTTCATACAACATTAAAGCTATAGCAAGAATAATAGCTGATATTACTAAAATAACTGTTGATGGTAATAAAAAGCATATTTGATAAGTAATATAAAAAATGAAAATATTTTTAATAATAAGAACAATTATTTGCTTAGTAAATGCTACTTTTAAAGAAATTTCACTTTTGTTATAATCGCCTCCACCTTTAGATGGGCAATGTTTTATAAATAAAAATTTAGAATACCATAACATACCAAGTAAAGAATTTAAGAATACCATTAAAAATATAGACACACCGAAAACTAACATCTTTTAATCCTTTTTATTAAACTAATATAATAACTACAGGCTTACCATTTTCATCAACTGTTTTTATTATACTGCCTTCCATTGGGTAACTAAGCCCTAATTTCTCTTTTTCTTCCCATATAGCTTTTAGTGTTTTGTCTTGTACATAATACTTTTTTTAAAAAAAAGGGAAGTTTTTTAATTCTTTAAAAAACCATGAAGATTATCTAATACATCTATAGATAACTTAATTTGCTCAGCTACCTCGTCATGTTTTGCATGTAAAATAATATAACCTTCTGGCTTCATGCTAATTTGCTCCCCATGATTACTAACATATTCTAATAATTTATCTACGGCTTTAAAGGTGGCATTATAAAAATAAAGGGATATTCCTTTTGGTCCCATAATCATTTTTTCAACCCCTGCGTACCTACATTTGATTTTTAAAATAATTGTTGTAAAAAGATTTTCTATTTGATACGGCAATTCACCAAATCTATCAATCATCTCTGTTTTAATTTCATCTATTTCTTCAATAGATTTAATTCTACCAATTCTTTGGTACATCTCCATTGATGTTTCTAAATCGGCAATATATTTTTTAGGAATTAACACGGGCATATTTAACACAATGTTAGGGCTAAAACTATCGTATTCTATATCATCATCACTAAGTTTTAAATGATTCATTTCGGTTTCTAGTAATTTTTGATACAACTCAAACCCAATTTCTTTAACATGCCCAGATTGTTCCTCGCCCAATAAATTACCTGCTCCTCGCATATCTAGATCGTAACTAGCTAAATTAAAGCTTGCACCTAAATAATCTAAACTTTGTAGAATTTGTAATCTTTTTTCGGCTTGTTTATTAAAAGTTTTTTTATTTTCGTATAATAAATAGGCGAAAGACTGAATATTAGAACGTCCTACCCTTCCCCTTAATTGATACAATTGGGCTAAGCCAAACATGTCTGCCCGCTGTATTATAATAGTATTTACATTGCTTAAATCTAAGCCTGATTCAATAATATTTGTAGAAATTAATACTTGATATTTTTTATTTTCAAAATCAATCATATTATTTTCAATTTCTACGGTAGTTTTCTGCCCGTGAACTACAGTATATGATATATTACCTATAGCTTTTAAAGTTTCTTCCATCTCTATTATATCTGAAACACGAGGGCATACAAAAAACACCTGCCCACCCCGTTCTAGCTCTTTATTTATAGAATTTCTAATAACCCCCATATCCCATGGCAATACGTATGTTTGGGTAGCGATTTTTTCCACAGGTGGCGTTGTAATTAAACTTAATTCTTTAACACCTTTAAGAGCCATTTGAATTGTGCGAGGAATTGGGGTGGCACTTAGTGTTAGAACATGGGCTTCTGATTTAACAGTTTTTAGCTTTTCTTTATGAACCACCCCAAAATTTTGTTCTTCATCTATTACAATTAAGCCAATATTTTTAAAACTAATGCCACTGGCAAATAATGCGTGGGTTCCTATTACTACATCTACCTTACCACTTGCTAAATCTTCCTTCACCTGTTTTTTATCTTTTGTAGATACAAACCTAGATAATTGGGCAATATTAATAGGAAAATTAGCAAAACGTTTTTTAAAGTTATTAAAATGTTGCTTACATAATAATGTTGTTGGGGCAATTAATGCCACCTGATAACCTGAATTTGCCATTAAAAATACTGCCCTCATTGCTACTTCTGTTTTGCCAAAGCCAACGTCCCCGCATACTAAACGATCTGATGCTTCACCGCTTGTAAAATCTTTAATAATATCATTAATGGCATTCAATTGGTCATCTGTCTCTACAAAGTGAAAGTCATTGCAAAATTTTTGATACTCAACATGATTTGAGTCTATAACAGGAGCATTCTTTAATTTTCTATCTGCAGCGAGTTTTATAAGGTCGTAGGCGATATCTTTAATTTTTTCTTTAACTTTATTATGACGTTTTTCAAAGCTCGAGCTTCCTAGTTTATCTAAAGTTATTTTACCTTGATCGCCTGAATATCTTGTTACTACATCTATATTTTCCACAGGTATATATAATTTTTCATCATTTAAGTAGTGAATTTCCATAAAGTCGTGGTCTATACCTTGCATGTTCAAAGTGATAAGCCCTGCGTATCTACCAAAGCCCTGTTTATTATGTACAACAATATCATTAATTTGGAAAAAAGATAAATGATCTAAAATATTTTTATTACTTTTAACCTTTTTATTTTTGAATGTTTTCTTTAAACCTGTAATCTCCTGCTCGGTTATTACAATTATGTCTTCAAAAACAAATCCTTCATCTATGTTTTCATCAAATATAATTAAGGGTATACCACTTTTGCTATTCTTACCATCAAGTTGAAAATCTATATTGTGGGTATTAAAAATTCCTCGTAAATTGGCAAAAAATCCTTCGCTGTGTGCTAAAATAATAATATATCTATTTTTATTATCCTCAACAAAACTTATTAAATTATTTAATGAATAGCTATCCTTAGCATTATAAGTATTATAAAGCAAATGCACTGGTTCTGCTTTCATGTAATAAGAATTATCGGCTATAGGTTTATTTAATACAGATAGTTCTATGGTATTGAGTGTGGTTAATTTATTAAGTATTAATTGTTTTTCTAACAACAATTTATTAGGTGATAGTATGGGGTAATTTTCTTTAAAGATACCATTGTAATTGTTGCGGTAGTCGTACTCTCTTTGGTAGTGATCATAAACATCATTTAAAGAGTTTTCTAGGCTGTCCCATGCAATTATTTTAGGATTATCAACATAGTCTAAAAGTGTGGCAGTTTCACTGTAAAGAAAGCAAAAATAATTTTCTAAGCCTAGTGGAACTATTTCTTCATCTAGCAGGTCAAAAATTTCTTTATTAGCAGTTTCAAAATAAATTTGATAGTTATACTTAAAGTTATCTACAGTCTCTTTAGATATAAAAATTTCTGAAGTTGGCTGAATAACAACATCTTCTTTAACATCTATGGTTTTTTGTGATAAAACATCAAAAATACGAATTTTTTCAATGCTATTGCCAAATAAATCTACCCTGAATGCTCCCGCACTGCTAGAACAAATATCAATAATGTCGCCCCGAACAGCGAATTGCCCAGCCTCCATAACTAATGCTACCTTGCTATATTTATTTTTTACTAAAAAAGTAATAATTTCTTCCATGCCAATATTTTGATTTACTTTTAATTGTAAAAAACGGTTGTCTAAATATTTCTTAGCAATAGTTTGTTCTATAATACCCAGTGTTGATGTAATAACAACTTTCTTTCTATTTTTATTAAATAATAAACTATTTAATGTGTTTACTCTTTGTACTTCTATTTTCTTTTGCGGAGAAACTTTTAAATATGGTTGAAGTCCTCTACTAGGAAAAAATAAAATTTCATGATTACACGAATGTTGTTGTGCAATTTTATAAATTTTTTCTGCCTCAGTGTCGCTATCGCAAATTATTACCACATCTTCATCTAAAATCTCACTAGCCAATATGGAAAATAAGTATGAAAAAGATTTTGTCATACTTGAAAAAGAATAGTTTGTATTTTTTGTAAAAATAGTTTTATATTTAGATAGATGTTTAGTTAAAAGATTATACATAAAATATACCAAAAAAAATAATTATAAAGCAATATGAGTTCAAGTATATTAAATTTATTACTTCCTATCAACACCTTAAATAATGTAGCCGAAAAAACTACCTTAAAACTTAACAAGTTAGGAATACATAAAATAATTGATATGCTATTTTATTTCCCAAAAAATATTGTAGTTCGTAATTTTTGCAATACTGTGTCTGAACTAAAATTGAATGAGTCTTGTGTTATTAAATTAACTACCATTTCACATAAAATTAGCAATAGAACCTTACAAGCTACTTGTGTTGATTCTTCTGGAGAAACTATTAACATTGTCTATTTTAATGCCTATAATAAATATTTATTAAACTATCTTCCATTGAATGAAGAAGTGGTAGTTATTGGCACCCCTGAAATTTATAAAAATCAATTAATGATAAATCACCCTGAAAAAATAGTTAAAACAAAACTGTATGATAGTATTAACAAAATAGAATCTATATACACTGCCTACCAAGATATTAGTTCGTATAAATTTAAAAGCTATATTCAAGAATCTTTAAAAATTTTAGAAGCAGTGCAAGTTGATGAATGGTTAGATTCTGCCTTTGTTAAAAAAGATAATCTCCCTAGCTTTAAAGAGGCAATTTTCAATATCCATAACCCAACCTCACTTAATGATATTGCCCTAGATGGCAACAATAGAGTACGCCTAGCAATGGACGAAATCCTTGCTTATCATTTAGCTTTATTAGATTTTAGAAGTAATAAGGTGAAAAAAACTCAAATAGCCATTAAAAGTGATAATAGCCTTATAAAGCCTTTTATGAAAATACTTCCCTTCAATTTAACAGAAGATCAAATATCTGTAGTAAAAGATTTAAAAGAAATAATGAAGCAAGACGACCAAATCACCGCCCTAATTCAAGGCGATGTAGGTAGTGGAAAAACCATTGTTTGCTTTATTTTAATGCTTTTTGCCTTAGAAAGTAATTATCAGGTAGCTTTTCTAGCTCCTACTGAAATTTTAGCCCAACAACATTATAATAACTTTATGTATTATGCTAATCATTTAGGAATTACTTCAGCCTTTTTAAAAGGTAAGGAATCCGCTAAGAAAAAGCGGGAACTTTTAGAAAAATTAGCAAATAATGAAATCTCGGTATTAATAGGAACCCATGCCATATTACAAGATAGCGTAAAATTTCATAATTTAGGTTTAATTATTGTAGATGAACAACACCGTTTTGGTGTAAACCAACGTTTACAACTTGCAGAAAAAGGTGAAAATCCCCATTTAATTTTAACAACAGCAACCCCTATACCACGTACTTTAGCTTTGGCATTGTATGGAGATATTTCTACCTTTAACATCAAACATAAACCTAAAAATAGAAAAGAAATTATTACTAAAACAATTTCTAATAATCGCTTAGATGATGTTCTTGAGTCTATAAGTAGAATGCTAAACAAAAAAGAAAAAGCATTTTGGGTTTGCCCTTTAATTGATGAGTCGGAAAAATTAAACTTTGCCAATACAACAATGCGTCAACAGTGGCTAAAAGATCACTTCCCTAATTACGATATTTACTTGGTTCATGGTGGCTTAAAATCTAATGAAAAAGAAAATATACTACAAGAATTTAAAGAAAATAAAAATGGTGCGGTATTAGTTAGTACAACAGTTATTGAAGTAGGTATAGATATTCCCGATTGCAACATTATGATTATAGAAAATGCCGAGAAATTTGGGCTTGCCCAACTGCATCAATTAAGAGGACGGGTAGGACGAGGAGATGGGCAAGGAATGTGCCTATTAATATTTGACCCAACCATTAACTTTACAGCAAAAAAGCGGTTAAGTATTATGAAAAAAAGTAACGATGGCTTCTACATTGCTGAAGAAGACCTTGCAATACGAGGTTTTGGTGATATTTTAGGCACAAATCAAAGTGGCTTTGAATATTTTAAGGTTGTAGATTTAGATGTACATAAAAATTTACTGTTGCCAACCATAAAACATGCGAAATTCTTAATAGATAAAGCTACCAAAGAAGATGGCACCAAAAATATGGTAGAAAGTTTGTTGCAACTGTTTAATAAATTAGATAAAGATAAATACCTAAAAAATGGGTAATCAGTTTATTGTATTAATACTTTATTAACACAATATCAATATACTTTAAATGAATAAAAATATATTGTATTGCTATTCATATGCTTATTTACAAAAAATTTTTATTTACAAAAAAATAATTATTGATATAATCAAACAATTAAATTAAAGGAAAACCGTTATGATGTTAGAACAAAAATGTATAGTATATGTAACTTCATGGAACAATTACATTACAAATTTTTTACAATTTAACTCTAAAATCACCCATTTTAATTTTTCATTTGGCAATATTGCAGGAAGTAACCCTAGTTTTATTCTTGAACCTAGCGATAACATGTTTGCAAGCGATACAAATATCTCTAAGCAATGGGCTATATATAAAAAAGAACGCCCTAATGCCAAATTTTTACTAGCACTTGGGGGAGCAACTTTTGCATCTACTTGGAATCATTTTGAATCATCAAGCAATGTAAGTGCATTAGTAAATTGTTTACATGAATTTGTAAACAGAAAGTTTACAACAGATAATATTGAATTAGATGGCTTAGATTTTGACTTTGAACTAGATAGTAGACGTCCTTCTATAAATCAGTGTAATAATTTATTAGAAGTAATTAAACAATTAAAAATAAAAAATCCAACAAAACTATTTACTTTAACAGGATTTTCTACTTCTGCCGATCCAGCCTCGTGTGAAACTCAAGGTGGTTCTAATTGTTCTGCTCCTTATTCTGTTCATTGTGGAGAACTTATTTCTATGTTAAGCCACCCAGATTTTGCCTATGTAGATTTTTATAATATTATGGCTTATGACGCAGGGAGGAATTATCCTTATAACATAGCTTTAAATAATGCATACAACAATATAACCGATAAAAACAAAGTTGTTCTAGGGCTTAGTATAGGTAGCCAGTGGGCACAAGGTGGCAACTTTGTTGAAGAGATGAATGAATTAATAGATAGAGCAATAATAGTGGCAGAAGAAAACTATGGTGGCATAATGATTTGGGCAATTCACCCAGATGGTATGGGTCCAAGTCTAGAGCAGTCTATTGAAAATGTTGGCATTTTATGCGATGCCTATTTTAGTGTTAAAAAAGAAAACAATAAGAGTGTATAAATATATGACCTTAAAATATCTATTTACTGTATTACCTTTGCTTATTGTAGTAATAAGTACTAACTTGCTAGCTTCCACTAGATGTGAATTTGATTCAGCAAAAAATACTTATAACTGCTACGGCACAGTAGGAACGCCTGCAATTGGAACTGTAAATACTAACAAAGATTTAACAGTTTCAGGGCATTATGAAAATAATGGTTCTCATTTTCAATCTATGGATTTTGGCAGTGCAACAATTATGAGGTATTTTTTAGAATCACAAGGAACTCATAAATTTACTGTTAATAATATTCATCTCAACATAGATGAATATTACAATAACAAAGATGGTATTGCAGGTGGAATAGACAATGTGTATGTTAATGGTATTAATGGTACTTTTGCCTCATCTGTTTATATTGGTGAGTATTATAACGACCACCCTAATGCAGGTATAAACTTTATTGGTGAATATAAAAACAATGTATACACTGAAAGTTATATATATAGAATGTTTTGTAAATGGGGTACTTGCGATATAAATATTAAAGATATTAAATTTTATGTTACAGATAAAATATCAGCCAACAGTTTAACTTCAACAAGTGGCATTATAATTCTACAAGATTTAAACTATGGATCGCCTATAAGAAAATATAGATTTATGAACCATATTACAAATGTTAATGTAGACAGCATTTTTATTCTAGACAGTGCAATAACTATAGATAAAATGCAAGCAGGCAATTTTGTTTTTTCTAATACAGTAACAGACAGAAAAACCTATGTTAAAGATTTAACAATTACCAAAAGCTTAGATGTTCAGCAAGGTATTTTGTATGTAGATAAACTAAATGTACAAGCTAAAAAAGCTACGGTATCTTTTAATGTAGATGCACAAAATACCTTCAATGGTACTATGGGTGCTTTTGAAACTGGCATCATGGTAAAAGATACAATGACATTAGGCAAAGATTCATTCTTAAAATTAAATATTAAGAACTCATTTAATATTGATGTAGGTGAATCTAAAGACTTTGAAGTTGCTTATACAAAAAATGGCGATATTACCATAGAATCTAAATATGGCGGAGGGCTAGATAGTGCAATTGGAAGTGGCTTTATTTTTAATATATCATATACTGTTAAAGCGGGCGAAAATGGCGAAGAATCCTTAATAGCTACAGCGACCCGTAATGCTAGCTATTGTGTATTAATTGGCATGGCAGATAACTGCTATGAAAACCTAATCCCCTATCCACCTAAACCAGGTCCCGAGCCTGAACCTGAACAACCAGATTCAATAGATGGAACATCTAACATAGCAGGAGCATTAGATAAAGCAAGAGAAAGTGGCAATATTTCAAAAAACGTTCAAGACATTCTTGAAGGCATAGACAATTTCGCCTACTCAAGCGATATGAATATAGCTAAACAACAATTCATGGATAATTTAGATACATTAATTCCTGTGTTAAATGAAATGTTTACATTAAATATACATGATATATCTTCAAGCCTTGTAGATTTTAATAACAAAAAAAATAACAAATCTTTTAGAAACAATATTAGCAAGAATAATGGCATGTGGTTTAGTATTTTAAATGATAATAACTATATTAAAGATTATACGTACAAAAACCATAGTAGTAGTAACTTAACCGCCCTAATGTGGGGAGTAGAACGCTACAAAGCAAATATTACATCTATTATATATGTTAATGACTTAGATAATTCGTTATACAGTATTAAAAGCATAGGATATTCTATTTATGCTAACTACGATATATCTCCTAAAAAGAAATTTTTTAATTCTTATGTTTTTGGGTTGAATAATTTATCATTAAATATAAATAATAAATACAATTTTCTTAATCATAATGCAGAATCCTATAATTTTGTTAATGAATCATTAGCAGGTGTTAATATAAATAAATTATACACTGTGTTAGGTTTTACAGTTCAACCTATGGCTGAAACATCATTGAGTATCATATATGCAAGTGGTAGAAAAGAAAACGGCACAGGAGCTTTATATAACATAGATGGGTTTGTAAATATCACCCAAGATAGTAGAATATTAGTTGATATATCAAAAACATATAGTCTTAGGAAGAGTGTTAATTTATCTGTAACCCCTACCTTAGAATTAGTAGCGGGCTATAGTTATATACCACAAAACATAACCAATACAACATGGTTTGAAATAGATAATACTCCTTTAGAATTTGGTAATTATAATTATAGTAATAGATATATAAGCTCTAAATTTGGCATTACTACCACCCATAACAAAATGACATTTAATGTTAATTATGGTGTTAAAATTACCAATTTAGATACAATATCTAAATTATCTTTAGCCGCCCAGTATAAATTTTAACGGACTCCTATTCAGCTAAAACATGAAGAAAAAGAAATATTGTCTGCACCATGTGCATTTATGTTAACATGTGTCGCAAGTTTTAATGTAGATTTTTCTTCATTTCTTACCAATTGACTTTCATCTAAAGCTTTATAATAAATTAATAATATATTATCACAAACAAGCATAAATAATAATATTGTTGTTTTAAATTATTTTTATATGTTATAATACAATATGTAACTAATTGTTACATATTGACATAATAATGTAGTTCAAAATTTTACTAAGCCAAGTCTTAATATTGTATAATATCAATTTAATATGGATGGTTAATATGGATAAAATTTATAATGGTATAATTGCTAATTTAGAATCATATGGCATTAAGCAAGTTAAAAAAATTATATATAACCCTTCTTATGAACAATTATTTGAAGAAGAAACGCAAGCTAATAAAACAGGTTTTGAAAAATCAATTGTTACAGAGTCAGGGGCATTAGCAGTAGATACAGGTATTTTTACAGGACGTTCACCTAAAGATAAATATATAGTAAAAGATGATGTTACTGAAAATACTTTGTGGTGGTCTACCCAAGGCAAAAACGACAATAAAGCCATATCTAAAGAAATATGGACAGAACTAAAACAATGTGTTAGTAATCAATTATCTCATAAAACTTTATTCGTAATAGATGCCAAATGTGGGGCAAGTGCACAATCTTCCTTAATAGTACGCTTTATTACTGAGGTGGCATGGCAAGCCCATTTTGTAAAAAACATGTTTATTCCATTAGATGAAAATACCAAAGATGTTACACCAGATTTTATAGTAATGAATGGATCTAAAGCTGTAAACTCTAAGTGGAAGGAACATGGTCTAAACTCTGAAAATTTTATTGCTTTTAATTTCAGCGAAAAGATGCAAATTATTGGTGGTACTTGGTATGGCGGGGAAATGAAAAAAGGTATGTTTTGCGTAATGAACTACCTACTACCATTAAAAGGGATTGCCTCTATGCACTGTGCTGCAAATATAGACAAAGATAATGAGGTATCTTTATTTTTTGGGCTTAGTGGCACGGGCAAAACTACGTTATCTACAGATTCCCATCAAAAATTAATTGGAGATGATGAACATGGTTGGGATAATGAAGGTATCTTCAATTTTGAAGGTGGTTGTTATGCCAAAGTAATTAATTTAGACCCAAACTCCGAACCCGATATTTATAAAGCTATTAAAAAAGATGCATTACTTGAAAATGTAGTAGTAGATGAAGCAGGCAAAGTAGACTATAGCGATAAGTCTAAAACAGAAAATACTAGGGTTTCCTATCCTATTTACCATATAGATAATATTGTAAAACCTGTTTCTAAGGGAGGACATGCAGAAAACATTATCTTTTTAACAGCAGATGCTTTTGGTGTTTTACCGCCTGTTTCTGTATTAAACTTAGAACAAGTAGAATATTATTTTCTTTCAGGCTTTACTTCTAAAATGGCAGGAACAGAGCTAGGTATAACATCACCTGCTCCTACTTTTTCATCGTGTTTTGGTTGTGCATTTTTAACTCTGCCGCCTATTGTTTATAGCAATCTTTTAATGGAAAAAATGAAAACACACAATTCCCGTGCATTTTTAGTAAATACAGGCTGGAATGGTACAGGCAAAAGGATTTCATTAAAAGATACTAGGGCAATTATTAATAGTATTTTAGATAAATCAATTAATAAGGTAGAAACAAAACCGTTACCTATATTTAATTTACATGTACCTGTAAATATCCAGGGAGTATCGCCTGTGATTTTAGACCCCCGTAATAGCCATGCAAGTTTTGATATTTGGCAAGAAAAAGCCACGAGTTTAGCTAAGTTATTTATAGATAATTTTAAAAAATTTAATCATGATGAACAGGGGAAAAGAGTAGAGCAATCTGGTCCTAAACTATAGATGTTGTAGCAAGATAAATTTAATGACACAACAGGCTAAATTAAATGGCAGAAAATAAATATATAATACTCTGTATATTTGTCAAGTTTTTATTTCACACATAAGAAAAAGAGTACCTATATTAATTTATAGATACTCTTTTTTATGCTATAAAACTACAACAATTAGCTTTATATTAAAATTATAAAGAATTAAGCATACCACTTTAATTAACATTCTACTTCCACTATACAATATATCTAAAAACTTATGCACAATAAATAATCTAATTACAACTTAATCATGAAACCCATCACTACTAAACAGCAAGAGCAATACTTTCTGTACATTATAATACATCTTAAGTTGCAAATTATTAGCATATCATTGCAAATAAATCATTTTTGCTTGCATAAAAAATACATTATGCGTATAATATGCACTTAGCATTAACAAAAAGGTGATTAATCATGACTAAAATACAAAAATATGAATTTACAGGTAATACAACAATAATAGAAGGGCATACATTAAAGGAAATTAGAGCTTTAATAGATTTGCCTGCAACAGAAGCTGATATTATTACCATATCAGCTGGTGATTTAGGAGGTTATATTGAAGATGAAAGTAATTTATCTCAAGAAGATAATTCTTGGATATACCCAAATGTTATGGTATATAATAATTCTGTAATATCTGGCGATGCTCGTTTAAATGGCTTATATAATGTTTCTAACTCTAAAATAAGTGGATTATCTTATATGTTATCTATACAAGAAAATAGAGATATTATAGACTCAACAATACAAAACACCATGATTTTCAATATAAATATTACAAATAGTGAGCTCAGTGAAGTTAATATTGAGCTTGCAGGTCCTGGTCCAATTAATGGTACCATTATTGATAGCAAATGTAGTAATGTTAAAATATTGGATCATTATACTAAAGCAATTAAAATTTTATCTATCATTAATTCAAATATAACAGACTTCGTAGGAGATATAAGATATTTTGCGAACATCAACATTGAAAATGTAAAAGATTTAGGCGGTAATTGCGATGTAGAAGCAGAAAGCAACGATCTATCACCTTATATAGATATCAATAATGTAGAAAAAGTATATTTTGACACTGCATATTTAAGCGCTCCTGTAATAATTACAAATAAACAGTATATACATGTTGAAGATAATGGTAACAGTAAATATCTTTTAAAATATGATGATAAAATTGAAGAAAATGGCATGACTTTATATAGAATTCAAGCTCAACTTAATTTTGGCAATGTAGTTGCTGGACAGGCAGGTGGTTATGTTCCTTCACTTTATGCAATTAGACAAGACGATTTCTCTTGGGTAGATTATGATGCAAAAGTTGTTAGCAATACTGTTAGAATAGGAACCAAAATAGATCAACTTGGTATCAATTCTCTCTCCCGCCTATTAGATAATAGCAGAATAGAGGGTGATGTATTTGTATGCCTGGGTAATGGAGATAATCATCGCTTAGAGGGTAATTCTATTATTTCTAATATACAAATTGATGAAAAAAAATATAGCTTAACAGAGGAAACTATAGATTTAGAAGGAAAAACACTTTATAGAATTAAAGCTGAAAAAAGTTTTTCAGATGTTGCTATTGGTGATTTAGGTGGTTTTGTTGAAACAGAGAATAATTTATCTCAACAAGGAAACTCTTGGCTGTATAATGACGCTAAAGTTTTTGAGAATGCTAAGGTTATTGATAATGCTAAGGTTCTTAGTAATGCTAAGATTTTTGGTAATGCTATTGTTAGAGATAATGCTATCATAAATGATGAAGTAGAAATATCTGGCAAAGTAGATGTTAGCAAAGATGGAGAAATTATTGGTAGAACTAAAATCTCATCTTATGAATAATATTATTCAATTTACAATAATAATTTAATTAAAAAAGAGTATCTACATTAATTTATAGATACTCTTTTTAAGTGTAGTAAGACAAATTTTAATGTATTGAATGTCATTATAGACTAAATTAAATGGCAGAGAATAAATAGACAACATCTTATCTTTATCTATTTTTTATATTCTATAAAGTGTTACTTTAGATTTATAATATCCTCCCTCATAGTCATGAATTACTTGCATAATTTTATATTTACCTTTAAAATCTATGTATATGCCTGAATCTAAGGCTATCTCTAATTCCATACCACTTTGCATCTCCATTTTTCCTGAAATTACCAAGCTCACCTCTTCTTCTCTGCTTAATTCTTTGCACTTTGAACTTACTAATTCCTTTAATAAATCAAGCTCTATGTTTTCATTAATTATTAAATAAGGGCTTGACCCTTGTGTTATTTCCTGAGGTTTGGCTTCTTTAAAATCATAATAACTAGCCTTAACCCCTTTATATATTTTTAAATCATTATCTACTTTATAAAGTGAGATAATCTCTTGTTCACTGCTAATTGTTATTACTTCTTGCTTTTTGTTTTGTGGCAAAAAATATAAACACTTATCTTTAATATTGCAAATACAGTAATAGATTTCTGCTAAATAATCTAACATCCTCATATTGCTTGTATCGTTTTGTACTAAGTAAGATATTGTCTTATTAGATAGCTCATTATCTAACTTTAAAGATAAATCTAGCTCATTAGTTAATGTTGTTAAAACATCTTTTAAAGATGTATCTTTAAATACTCGGGTTTTAACTGATCGTGCTAGTTTTAAATTACAACTAGCACCTTCAATTACTAAAAGCGAGGAACTATGAGATACATATTCAATAAAGAATATGCCCATTTTAACATCATTAATTACAAGTTCAACTGGCGTAACAACCCCTGTATTTGTAACATCAAAGGTTAGCTCTGCATTATTAATACTTAATTTTAAACTATCAACTAGCCCTCCTGTGTTATCAATAATTTCAAAGCCTACTACTTTGTTATTTAGCTCACTCTTTAATACATCATTTATATAAACATCTATCTTCATAGTAATTTCACCCGAAGCTTAGCCCCTGCTGTAATCTCTGGTAAATTAATAATTGTGTTTTTAGGTAATATTGCATTTAATTCATATAAATGAGTATTACAACTTAAGATTTTCTCTAAATAACCTGCTTCTTCTCCATAGTAGTTAAATACTATTT
>CANHGT010000014.1 GCA_947460385.1 Alphaproteobacteria bacterium | reverse complement strand
CCAATTTTCACCTTTATTTTAATGCCTGCACTTCTTGGATATTTCATAAGTCCTATTGTTATTGGCAAATACTTTTTAATGATAGCTGATTATGCGATGCAATGGATTTTAAAAATTGCTGAATTTACTCAAACACTGCAATATAGTAATTTTTATATAGATTTTATGCCACAATACATTCTGGCATCTTTTTTATTACTTTTCATTGGATTTGCTCTGGTAAATAATGCTTGGAGATATTGCTTCTTAGCCTTAATGCCTTTGGTTATATTGGTTTATTGGATAACTTATCGCACCCCTGATATTTTAATTGATTATAATCAAAATCTTGTAGCTATTAAAAATAATAATAATCAGTATTTAGCATCTAATATAAAGGAAAAATTTATTATAAGCATGTGGTTCAAAAACCCAAAAACTATTGCCAACATTCAAGACTTATATCAATCAAGCAGTGGGCAATGCAATGATTTTCATTGCATCATTAATGCAAACAATAAAATTATTAGCTATAGTGCCAACCCTAGTTATTTCTATGAGGATTGTGGAGAGGTTGACATTATTGTTGCCAAATTTCATTCACCATTTATGTGTACAAAATCTTTAGTAATAGATAAAACATTTATTAATAAGCATGGCTCTACATTTATTTATTTTAATGAAAATAAGATAAAAATAGTACCTACCACCTAAATTTTATTTAAATATTCTAATATAGTAAGCAAATAAGCGGGCATTTTATCTTCTACCAAATTTAGCGATCCTTTAAAAGCTTGAACTGCACCATTGTCGGCTTTATCGGAAACTTTTTTTAAGTATAGCACATCGGTTGCAAACAGATGGCAAACTTGCCCAATAGCTCCTGCTTCCATATCTACCCCTATAATATCACTATACATGCCCTTTATTTCAGATATCTTAGTTACCGAATTAATAAAACTATCGCTACTAACCATTAAGCCAGTAGGAATAGTTGCATCATTTAATGTATTTAAGAATGTTTGAAAATTTATGATATTTGTTGATGACTCAAAAATATGGGGTTGCCCCGAGATTTGTCCTTTAGGATAATTGAAAGCTGTTAAATCTACATCGCCATAAGCAGACTTATTAGTTATAATTATATCGCCAACTTGTGCCTTATTAAGCCCACCGCACAAACCTACATTAATAATAACATCGCATTTGTAATCTTTTATTAAGATTGCTGTAGCTACACTTGATGCAACCTTGCCAATTTTACTAATGATTCCATAAATATTAAGGTTTTTATAAGCAAAAATAGAAAGTGGCAAAGAATGTACTAGGGCATGAGATACTTTATAATTATTTAATGCAACATTTACTGCTTCAAACTCTTGGGGCATAGCTACTACAATACCAACTTTCATTTTTTATCCTTGTTTTTTTTATTTAATTGTATTATATCCTATAGTAATTACATAATACTATAGTCAATGCAAAAAAGAAACAGGGTTTTATGAGTTTTATTGAAATATTTATTCTTAGTGCTATACAAGGATTATCTGAATTTCTACCAATTAGCTCATCGGGGCATTTAATATTAGTACAAAAATTTGTTGATATTCAAGAGGGATCAATGGCTTTTGATGTCTCATTGCACTTAGGAACACTTTTGTCGGTTATGATATATTTTCATAAAGATTTCATGATTTTAATAAAAGATAGCACACAATTTGTGTTAGGTAAAAATAAAAACCCTGATTTAATGTGGCAAGTGATTATTGCAACAATACCTGCTGTTATTATGGGACTTTTACTAACAACTTTGCAATTAGAGGATATCTTACGTGCGATTCCTATTATTGCTGTTAATTCTATTATTTTTGGTATAGTTTTATATTATGCCGATAAGCATGGCAAACAAATAAATTCTTTGTATTTTATATCCAAAAATAAAGCCTTGCTTATAGGTCTAGCCCAGTCTCTTGCATTAATTCCCGGTGTTAGTAGATCGGGCATTACTATTTCTGCCTCAAGAATGCTTGGCGTTGATAAAATATCTGCTGTAAAGTTTTCCATGTTAATTTCTATTCCTGCTATTTTAGGAGCTGCTTTATTAACCACACTTGATACAGTGAAAGCAAATGAAAAGATTTTAAATACTGATTTTTTAGTTGGGATAATATTATCTTTTATAGTTGGCATTATTGTAATTAATTTTTTAATGAAGTTCTTACAAAAATTCTCTTTTAAAGTATTTATGATTTACCGCATTATTTTAGGAGTATTTTTATTAATGTATTATTTCTTTCTAGTGTAATATAACATTTGCTTGTTATCTATTTTATAAATATAATCTACGTGTTCTAAAACTTTATAGCTATGAGTAATAAAAATAAGAGTTGAAATCAATTTTAATTTATGTAAATTAGATAAAACTTCAAGCAATTGTGTTTCATTTTTTTCATCTAAACTTGAAGTAATTTCATCTAATATTAACACATCACATTTTAATAATAGGCATATTAATAAATTAAGACGTTGTTTTTCACCAATAGATAGTTGCCCTACCTTATTTTTTAATTGTAATGACTTAAGATTTAAGGCTTTGCTTAAATACAAAATTTTACGATAAGATAAGATTTTATTATAATGACAATTGTTCGCCTTATATACATCAATTAACAGGATAATAATAGTGGCATTTTCTGGCAAAGCGTTATTCACATCTTGATCTTGATACCTATATTTCAACGCAGAATTTATAAACACCGAACCTTTTAAATGTTTAGGTGATTTTTGCAATAGTTCTTTCATAAATAAAGTTTTGCCACTACCACACTCCCCAACAATAGCTATTTTGTTGCCATTGTAAACATTAAAAGTAATGCTGTTCATAAGTCTGTCATTCAATACAGATAAAGTTCCTTGCTCTACAGAAATATCTCCCCTTGCTTGTTTACTATCACATAAAGCAAAACTATTCCATAGGCTATTAGGTATTGACGTGTTTCCTAGATTATAATTTAACAGTTGCTGATTCTCTATAATGTATAGGCAAGATTTAAAGGTGCTTAAATATTGTAAATCATGGCTAATAATAAGAAAGCTAAAATTATACTCTTTAGCTAGTTTTGTTATTAAATCTAAAAAGATTGTTTTATTATCTGAATCTAAAAAAGCCATTGGTTCATCTAATAGAAAAACAGAAACACCGTGTTGTAGTAAAAGCAACATTGCCATCATTTGTATTTCACCCCATGAGTATTCATAAGAGTATTTATTGAAATTAAACTTATTTAGCCCAAGTGTGTTACACCATTTATCTTGTTTTATTTGATTTTTCATCAACTTACTATTAATAAACATATCATTAACATTCTGCACCATTAAGCCAGCTTTAGCATCAACTTTGATGTTACCTACATATAAAAACTGCTTAGGCAATATATTTAACAATGTCCTTAAAAATGTACTTTTACCTACTCCACTCTCACCAACTATAAACTTAATTTCTCCCGAAGCTAAAGTAAACTTAGGTATGCTTAATATAGTGTCTTGATGCAATTTGAGGTGAAAATTTTCTACAAGAATAACCATTAATTCTGCCTTTTAAAAGTAAAGCTTAAACATAGCATGCTAATACATAAAATAGCAGTACAGCTTGATGCCAAAACCCAAATATTATCTTGGTTATTAAGCCCAAGTAGTACTAATTGCCCTAATTTAGGAGAGTCGTAATCTTGGCTATTAATATTAAAAAAATCTGCTGATATTAGAATTAAAAAATATGTTAAATAAACAAATGGAATAAGACTTTTAATTTCTTTAGCCACACTTGGTATTAAATATTTCAACATAATTTTCATTTTAGGGATATCCATACTTGCTAAGTTTTGCATACATAATTGCGATGACTTTTGTAAGGTAATAGCCCGAATATATGGCATTAAGAATCCCCAATTCAACAAAGATAATAGCAACCCTAGTGCTAAATAGTTCAACTGAATTAAATTATTAAAAAAGAAAATTACATAAATTATAGGAATTGAAGTACTAATTTCGTATAATCTTTGCATGGTGATATCTACGTATCCACCTAAATAACCTTGTAAAACTCCTAAAATTAGTGCTTTTACTACACTAAGTGCAGTTATGAATAAGCCACTCCATAATAAAATTGCAATACTATACAATAAATATGCAAACACGTCCCTACCATCTAACGTTGTTCCTAGCAAATGTTGGGTTGATGGAGGCAATGATTTAACATAACCTTCACTTGTAATACTCTTATAATCGTATTTTATGAGGCTGTACACAATGAATCCTGTTTTAGATATAGCATTTACTACTAATTCATCATTAAAATCTATAGTGCGAGTACTAGCAAAGCCAAAATCTTGATAGCTGTAATTTATAAGAATTGGAACATAATACGCCCCTAAATGCTTAACGAGCAATGGTTGACTGTTAGCAATAAGCTTAATAAATAAAGTAATAGCAAACAAGATGCCAATTAGCATATATCTTAATTTAATCATACAAGTTAAGCCTTGGGTTCAAATACTTATATAAAATATCTGTTACTAGGCGTACCACTAAAATTATTGCTGATGAAATATAAATTATGCCAAAAATAACGGGATAATCTTTATTCAAGAAGCTGTTATAACTTAGTAATCCAATGCCATCTATATGTAAAATCATCTCTAAAAAAAATGAACTAGAGAACATAACAGACACCAAAATAGTTGGAAAATCTCCTAACATAACTAATAATATATTTCTTAAACTATAGCTATGAATAATTGTATCTTCCTTCACTCCTAAAACTTTTAAACAAATATAGTAAGTGGAACTTTGCTCCATTCTTATTCTGTTCACTCCTAAATAGAAAATAAATAACAAGCCACTTAAACTATTGCAAGCAATGGCAAATAAGTATTTTAAACTATTTGCACTGTTAATATTTAAAGTAGACAAGATAATATCACAAATAATAAAAGCAGGAATACTATAGAAGAGTATGGCAAGAACTAGTAAGAATCCAGAAAACACTACATTTTTATACAATATCCGCTGTATAGCTAACCATAAGCCAAGCGTGTATATCCATGCTAAACTCACTATCCCAATACTTGTTGAAATTAGCAATTTTTCTTTAATTAAAACACTTACACTTTTGTTCATAAAAAAGCTTTGACCAAAATCAAATAATAAATATTTTTTAATTAGGGTGATAAATGCAATAGATGGAGAAAGATTTAAGCCAAAATGCTGATACAGCTCCTGCCACATATCTACACTGACATTGTTGTTTACTATGAACTCTGCCCGATCTTGATTCTCTATGTTGACTAACACAACATCTAATACAGTTGTGCTGATAAATCTTATTAAAATAAAATTAATAAATAAAATAGATAGCAAGGTAAACAAAAAAAATATTAAGCGTATAATAATATATTTTAACATTATGGCTGTTCACTGATATGGATAGTTGTAACATCTATCCCTACATTATACTTTACACTTGGGATAATAATATTTGGGCGTACCTTGTAGTAAGCATGTTGTTCATAATAAAGTGGAATAAAAATTCTTTTATTAAATAATTCTTCATCTAATTTTTTTAATAAACTTACTGTATTTCCATTATTGTTTACAATCTTATTAACTAATGAATTAATTTTAGAATCAAAAATTGCACTACTATTATAAGTACTTTGATTTACAAAATATAATAAAAGTTCGGCTGATGGTGGATTAGCAAAAATATAATCATCTTCAATAATATCAAAGCTTTTGTTTTCTTTTATTTTTTTATATTCTAACAAGCTACCTAAAATAACTTTGGTAGTAATACCAACTTTTTTTAAATTATAAAGAAAAGAGATATTTTCTTGTAAAGTTTGTTGGTTTTTAAAAACAATGGTTAGTACAAGTGGGTTATTAATATTGTAGCCTAATTCATTTAACTTATAATATACGGTGTCTAAGGTTTTATTAATATTTATATGCTTGATTGTTGATTCTCTGTAAAAATTAGAACCTGTAAATAAGCTGGAAAATTGCTTGGTATTGTCATTTAATAAGGTTTTCTTAACCTTTGCAAAGTCATATAGATTATAAATTGCTTCCCTTAGCTCTTTGTTCTTTAAAACACCTATAGTATTAAATATTAATCCTTTAAAAGGGAGAATTCTAGAATCACTGATTTTTGCAACAGCCAAGACGTGTGTGTTGTAAATACTTTTTGCGTCTTCTATTTGCACCAAATCAAGAGGTAAGCCTTTTAATCCTTGCTTAGCAATAGCGTAATGATACACTATCTCACCTACATTAAAAGTTCCAATACGTACAGGTAAATCTTTAGCCCAATAATCATCTCTTTTAATAAATTTAATGTTTTTACCGTAAACAACATCTGCCACTGCATAACCACCACTAACTATTGGATTATTTAAAGTTGGTGTTAAACTATTAATATGCTCCCAATATTTTTTAGAAATAATAGGCATGCTAAAAATAGTATTTAAAGTATCATCGTTAATTATTGTGTCTGCTATAATTTGAATTCTATAATTATCTAATATTACAGCCCTAACATCTTTTAATAAATTACGATAATAAGGTAGCCCCTGTTGTTTGGCATATTCTATAGTAAATACAACATCAACACTCTTAATATTGCTACCATCATTCCATTTTGCCATATTATTTAAAGTGATAACCACTTCTTTTTTACCATCTAAAATACAAGCAGATTTAGCAAGCAAAGGGAGAAAAATATTTACATCGTCAAGGGGTACAAAAAATAAACTATCATAACTAAGTAGCAAATACTCTTTCGGCTGAATGCCAACAATACCATAGGGATTTAAAGTTTCTATATTGCCAACAATACCAAACTCTACTTTGCCACCTTTTTTTGCAGTAATGTCTACGTAGTTTAACTGGGAAAAATTATTATGATATTTACCACCGCTACCCTTAGGTTGGTAAATGTTGAAACAATCTTCTTGTGCATATAATATGCAACATAAATAAAAAAATAATAGTGCAGTGCAACAAACATGATATAATCTACACATTAAATAAATGTTATCCTTATGTCAGTAACCTATTGTATAGTGGCACTATTATTTGTATTTTAATAATGACAAAACCCACTATAAAAGCAAATTATATCATGAGAATCAAGAGAATGGAAAAATTAAATCCTATAATAGCAATACCAAGTAGATTAAACTCTACTCGCCTGCCTAATAAACCGCTTGCCTTAATTAATGGCAAAGAAATGATCATTCATGTAGTAGAAAGAGCCTTAGCTACCAATTTAGCCGATGTGGTAATTGCTGCGGCAGAACAAGAAATTATAGACTGTGTTAATAATTACTTTAAAAATCAAAATCTAAATAAAAAAATCATGGGTGTCTTAACCAACAAAGATTTACAATCAGGTTCAGATAGAATCCATGAAGCATTAAATAAAATTGATCCAAATAAAAATTATAATGTAGTTATTAATTTACAAGGCGATTTACCAACCATAGATGTAGCATCTATTATGAGTTGTTTTAATTTAATTAAGAGTGGCTTGTACGATATTACAACAATTGGAGCGGTGATTCTTAACGAAGAAGATAAAATTAATCATAACATTGTAAAAGCAATTGTATCTTTTAAAGATAATAATACAGGTAAAGCGTTATACTTTAGCAGGGCAACAGTGCCTTATGGCTCAACGGAATTATTGCATCATATTGGCATTTATACTTACATGCGAGAAGCTTTAGAAAAATTCACCGCATGCACCCCATCTACCCTAGAAAAATATGAAAGCTTAGAACAACTAAGAGCATTAGAGAATAATTTATGTATAGGCTTTGCCAAAGTAAATACAATTCCACTGGGCATTGATACCAAAGAAGACCTAGAAAAAGCACAGAACATTCTAAAAAATATCATATAAACATGAGTAAATTAACAGAACACGAAATTGGTGAAATTTTTCATATACTAAGCCAACATAATCCTATTATTAAAACAGAACTAAATTTCAATAATAATTTCACCCTGTTAATAGCTGTAGTATTATCTGCCCAAGCTACTGATGTAAGTGTTAATAAAGCTACATCTGTAATGTTTAATGTAGTTAATACCCCAGAAGACATAGTTAAATTAGGAGTAGATGGCTTAATTCCATATATTAAATCTATTGGTCTTTATAAAAATAAAGCAAAATTTATTGTAGAACTGTCAAAAATTCTTATAGAAAAATATCAATCACAAGTTCCCAGGTCTTTTGAAAATTTATGTAGCTTACCAGGAGTTGGAAGAAAAACTGCAAACGTAGTGTTAAATGTAGCATTTAATAAGCCAACCATTGCTGTTGATACCCATGTATTTAGGGTCTCTAGGCGAATTGGCTTATCTAGTGCGAATAATGTTGTTTTAGTAGAAGAAGATTTACTAAAACACATTCCTAAAGAATATTTAATGATTGCCCACCATCTACTTATTCTACACGGTAGATACACGTGCAAAGCTCAGAAGTTTAATTGTACCAGTTGCCCTATTAATGCCCTGTGCCTGTTTTATAAAACATCTCTTGCTAAAGATAGTTAAACTATTTGTGAAGCTGTCCTGCAATATTTCCCATAAATAAAAGCTTTTTAAATATAAATACAATTATAAGAAATACTACAAAAAAATATGCTCCACCAATACTATATAATAAAATAGAACTATTAGTTATATGAAATAATGATTTCACATAACCAAGCAATAATGGAGATATGAATTGTGCCAAATACATGCACGCAGTATAAAGAGAAAGTGCATTAACCCTGTTTAGCTTAGAAGTATAATCTTGCAAAATAGAAATATAATTGTTACCCACACAACCCAAACCAAGCCCAATAGAAATAGAACCTAAATATATTAAAGTCATACTGTAATATGAAGAAGCAATTAATATAAAGCCAGTGCCAATAAAAGATAATTGAAAGACATATAAAAAATTACCTAAATATTTTTTTAAAGTAGAAAAAAACAAATTTGGAATAATAGCCGACATCATGAATAAGCTTTGTGCTATACTACCATCAAACACCGTACCTACTTTATAATACTTAATTACAAATGGTAATTCTGTAAAATAGATAAACACGGTTAGAATAGTAAAAAAATAAGATACAATACATATCCACACAACAATTTTAAATTTCCATGCGTATTGCCACTTAAACTTACTTTTATAAGAATCACTATTGCTATCTCCTAAATATTTATGAAGTAGGTAGATAGGCAGTATAGCTAATAAAAAAATTAAGAAGCCCAGTCGCCAATGGATACTAGCTAAAAAGCCTAGTAACACTAAACTTAAAGCACCACCTATATAAAGTACCACACCCGACAATCCTAATATTTTATTTCTTTCTACTCCTACATAATATTCAGAGATTAAAGCAGAAGCATAAGGAAGTACAAGCCCTATTCCTATTCCACTTAAAGCTCTAAAAAAAATAAATAAGTACGAATTATATGATAAAGCACAACCCAATGCACTAACAAGATAAATTGAAAGCCCAAGCATAATAAGTTTGCGTTTTCTAAATTTTTGCGATAAAAATCCTGTAATAAATAAGAATGGTATCACTACTAAAAAAGGTATTACCATAAATATATTTGCTACCATTAAACCATTGCTAAAGTCTTCAGCAATAAATGGCAAGAAAGGTGCCATAACCGACCCTGTTAACAAGTGTGTTAAATAAATGCTTAACAAGGAGAAAGTAACTATGTTCATTTTTTTCTTTATAATATTAATTACAATTAATATTATATATCCGTAAGTTTTTGTTCATTAAACAGATTGTGTCAACCAAGATGTTATAATAAATTACTTAGGCTTAGATAAAACATCGTCTTTTTGTATATTATCGTTATTATCTTTGTTATCAAGCACAATGTAGTCATTAATTTGGCTGAACACATTAGCCTGATTAATCTCATTCTCTACTTTGGTAAAATACAATTTTATTTCTTTAATTGCTTTACCAACAAATACAAAAATCTCAACCATGTCCTTAGGCTTACACACAATAATACCAACAATAAAAATTACCAAAAATTCGTATAAAGAAATACCAAACATATTATTACCAAATTCCTTTTTTCTTCTATTTTAAGGCATTCTTGCTTTAGATAAGGTTGTATAGTCTACAGCAGTTACGAAACAATCAATTCGCTTGTTTTTCAAATATTTACAATAATCTTTTGCTTCATTTTGAGTAGCAAAATTACCATAAGAATCAGAAAACATTTTACGTGCAATGCTGATTCTATAAGTTGTTTTATTGTCTACGTTATTTTCTATTAAATATACCTCCACATTATCTAAAACACCTCCATTGCGTTCTTTTAACTGCGACCAAATAGTATTGAAATTGTTTTTATTTGAACTAGAGTATAAAGTAACCAGCCAAACTTGTTGACTATATTTAGATGTCTCTTTACTACGAGAAACACTGTTAGCACCTTGATTGACCAACAGCTTTTTTTCTACTACTGTGTCTGTTTCTATAGCTTTTTTTACACTTGAATTAGCTTGTGAGCTATTTTTAAGAATCTTAGTAATTTCTGTATCTACCTTATTTTGATATCTACTGTCTTCCTCTTGAGTGATAGCTCTTTTCGGCGAATCATCTATTTTATTTTCTACAATCTTATCCCTTAGTGGAACAATAACTTTTGGTTTATCTTCCTCATCTTTTTGCTCAATAGGTTTTTCAAACGCAGGAATATCTCTGTCATTTTCATTAGGTCTACTAATAAGCATTTTGTTACTTTCATCATCTTTTATATTATTGCCATTCATGTCAATTATAATATTTGGAATTTCCTTGTTCTCTCCCATATTCCTAATTTGACCTTCATCACCAACAATATAAGGAGTGGTTTGTTCATAATATGAAAAGTAAGGTGTTTTAAAAATTAAAAATATAGATAGCAAAGATACAAAAAACATAAAAATCCACATAAATCCACTAACTATAGAGCCAACATAAGCCTTACGTTCTTTAGATTGAAACATTTGCCCAAGTAATGAATCCTCTACGGTTAAACTACTTAGAGGCACCATTGGATTCTCTTGTTGATCAGTTTTTATAAAATCATCACGGTTATAATTATCTCTATTGTTTACCATAATTACATTTTCTCTCTAATATGTACGCCTATAATATTCAAAACATTAGCAAGACTAATAGATGTTGCTTTTAGTAATGCTAATCTTGCGATAGTTAATTGTTGATTATTTTTTACAATAAATCTTAAATCGTTATTTTCTTTACCCTTATTCCACAGTGAATGAAAATTAGTAGCAATTTCAATAAGGTATAAATATAAACGATGTGGATCACTGCCAATAATTGCTAGATCAAGTGTTTTAGGTAGCTTTAATAATGATTTTAATAATTTCAACTCATTTTCATGATTTAACAAAGAAAAATCTGCTTTTTTAAGCTCATCAACAGTAATTTCTTTACCTAGTTCTACAGCATAATTACGTAAAACAGAATTGACCCTAGCATAGGCATACTGAATATAAAAAACAGGATTCTCTGCTGTTTGTCCTTTAATTTCAGCTAAATCAAAATCAATAGACATTTCATTTTTACGGCTAATCATCATAACCCTAAAAACGTCTTTTCCTACTTCTTTAATTAAATCTTGCAAAGTAACAAAATTGCCCGCTCTTTTAGACATTTTAACTGGAACACCTTTATCCATTAAATTAATAAGTTGACACCCAGCTACATCTAAAGATACTTTACCATCAGATAACGCATCAACAGCAGATACTACTCGTTTTATATAACCAATATGATCCGCCCCCCAAATATTAATTAATTTATCAAAACCACGCTTTACTTTATTGTAATGATACACCACATCGTTGGCAAAATATGTTCTCTCACCACTACTTTTTTCTAAGGCTCTATCACTGTCGTCGCCATAATTAGTAGATTTGAATAATTTTTGTTCTCTAATTTCAAAATCTTCAGCTACCTTGCCTTTAGGTGTGTTTAATGTGCCAATATAAATTAAATCTTTTGATGTTAATTTTTCCAGAACCTCTAAATAATTAGCATCTGTAGCTACCTCTTTTTCCGAGGTAAAAATATCATGATTAACATCTATTAGCTTTAAATCATTCTTAATTAAAGTGAGCATTTCTTGCAAGGCAAATGTTTTAAAATATGTAAGCCATAAACTTTCTTCAAGCCCAACCCATTTATCTTTATCTTGTTGCAATAATTTTTCTGCCACAGCAATAAGGTAGTCTCCTGGATAAAAATTATCTTCCTTAACAAAGAGTTCTGTTTTATTCAGCAACTCTAAATAACGAAAATATAAAGACTTACCAAGAACATTAATTTGTCCACCACTATCATTTACATAGTATTCTTTGGTAACATCATAACCTAAAAACATATATAATTTTGCCAATATGTCCCCAACTACAGCACCCCTACCATGACCAATATGCATAGGACCAGTAGGATTAGCAGAGACATATTCAATATTAACTTTTTTATTATTGCTAGTTGTAGCTCTACCATAGTTTTCTGCTAAATCTAATATGTTAAACAGTTGTTTTTGCCAAAATGAATACTTGGGTACAATATTTATAAAGCCCGGTTTTGCTACATTTACACTTTGTACACAATCTATTTTCTCTAAATAATTAACTATAATTTCAGCTAATTGAAGAGGATTTTTATTAAATTTTTTTGCCAAAAGCATGGCCACATTAGTTGCCACATCGCCATGATGCTCATTTTTTGGAACTTCAACGGAAAAGCGAAGAAAAGAAGCATCAAACTCAACTTTTAAATCTTTAGCTACAAGTTCAATTATTTTGCTGATTTCACTATGAAAATAATTAAAAAAATCCATTTACCACCCTCTTACTATTTTATACCTTAATAATATCATATTTACTTTTAAAATACACATGAATAAAAAATTAGTGTATATAAAATTGCCTGAATACAATTTATCTTAAAATCACAAAACAACAACCCAAAGCAACAAAAATACAACCTAAGAGGCAAACGAAGACAAAAAAAATATTTTTATCTTGCATTTAATCTTAAAAAACGTTACGATAGTAAGTACTACAGATGTATCAAAATACATCATGTTATAACAACCAAACTGAGAGTGCAAATGAAAAAAATGAAAAAATTATATATTTTCTGTTCAGCAGGTATGAGTTCTTCGCTTTTAGCAGATAAAATGCAAAAATATGCCAATGAAAAAAATCTGGATATTGAAGTAAAATTTTTTCCAGAAAGTAAAATTAGAGATAATATAAAATTAGCAGATATTGCTTTGTTAAGCCCACAAGTAAAGTACTTACAAAAAGGACTAAAAGATAATTATGCAGAGAAAAATATATATTTAATAGAAATGATGGATTATGGATTAGTAAATGCAGAATCAATATTAAACAAGTGTCTAAGTAAATTTCCAATTCTATAAAGTTAAATTAGGAGACAAACCAAATGGATAAATTTTTACAAATTATGGAAAAATACTTTCTTCCAATTGCTACTAAAGTTGGTGGGCAACGCCACTTACTAATTATTCGTGATAGCTTTGCAGTGTGTATGCCTTTAGTATTAATAGGGTCAATGGCTGTTTTATTAAACAATATTTGGGACGCATTTGATGGCATATTTAATACAAGTTTAAAAGCCTATTTACAAATCAATATTCCTTGGTTTTTTGAATTAAATGGCATTATATGGTGGGGAACATTTGCAATTTTCTCATTATTTATGGTTATTTCAATTAGCTATAAATTGGCACAGTCTTATAATGAAGACGGCTTGCTAGGATCAGTTATTGGGCTTTCAGCTTTTGCAATAAATTTGCCCCAATTAAGAGAAATAAATGGTGCTTCAGCTTGGGGGTTTATTGCAGTTGCCGATTTAGGAATCACCTCACTTTTTGCCGTATTAATTATCTCAATTGTAGCGGTTGAAATTTATGTAAGAATTATTAAGCTAAATTGGGTAATTAGAATGCCAAGCAGTGTTCCTCCTGCTGTATCAAAAGCATTTATGGCAATTATTCCCGGAATGATCACCCTTTATATTTTTGCAATAATATCATTATTACTATCAAAAGCGCCTTTATCTACTAATTTAATTGAACTAATAGGCTATATAATTCAAACCCCTTTTATGAATTTAGGGCAAAGCTTAATTACTATATTAATAATTTCATTGTTAATTCCATTGTTTTGGTTCACAGGTGTTCATGGAGCAAATGTTATGGCACCATTAATTAATTCTATTTATTTACCAGCAGTGTTAGCTAATGGTAGTGCATTACAGAATGGTTTGCCTATGCCTAACTTATGGACTTCAGTATCGTGGGATGTGTATGTGCATTTAGGCGGTGTGGGAGCTACATTATGCCTACTTATTGCAATATATTTAGTATCAAAAAGAGACGATTACAAAGCAGTAGCAAAGGTTGCAACAGCACCGGGTGTTTTTATGATTAACGAACCCGTAATGTTTGGTTTGCCTGTTGTTTTAAACCCAATATTGCTTATTCCTTTTGTAATCAACCCTATTATCCTCACATTAATAGCTTATACTGCCACCTATATAGGCTTAGTTCCACCAACTAGTGTAGTAGTACCATGGACTACCCCTCCTGTAATTGGTGCATTTTTAGCCACAGGCGGAAACGTAATGGCGGCATGTTTAGCGTTATTTAACTTTATATTGTCTATTATTATGTACATACCTTTTGTTATATTAGCAAATAAAACGGTAACAAAATAATGTTTAATAAACAAATAGGTATATCAATTTATTTGGGTAAGAACCCTATAGAGCAAGATTTACAATATTTGCAACTAGCTCATAGCTATGGAGCATCTAGGTTATTTATTTGCTTTTTAAATTTAGATAGTGCCAATAAAGAAGCCTTTTTATCTCAGGTGAAAATATTAGTTAATCTTGCTTTAGCATTAAATTATGAAATTTATATTGATGTAAACAGAAAAATTTTAAAATTATTAGATATCACCTATGATAATTTAGATTTTTTTATCAGCTTGGGTATTACAGGAATAAGGTTAGATGAAGGCTTTACAGGTTTTGAAGAATCTTGTATGAGTTACCACTCTAACTTAAAAATTGAAATTAATGCAAGCAATGGCACGAAGCATCTAGATAACATTATAAGTTTTCAAGCAAATATAAAAAATCTTACTGCTTGTCATAATTTTTATCCAAGACGTTATACGGGATTATCTTATGATTATTTTTTAAGCACCTCCCAGCATATTAAAAATCATAATATTAAGTTGGCAGCCTTTGTTACTTCACAAAACAGTAATACCTTTAGTAATCAAACCACTATGGAAGGCTTACCGACAATTGAGAATCATAGAACCTTACCCATTATTAATCAGGCTAAAGAATTATTTTATAGCAATTTAATAGATGATGTAATAATAGGTAATGCCTATGCTAGTGAAAGCGAGTTAAAAGAACTGTTTTTATTAAATAAAGACCGTATTACTTTAGATATTCACTTAGAACCAAATGTGCCTGATATGTATGTAGATATCTTGCTAAATAATTTACATTTTAATAGGGGTGATAATTCAGAGTATGTTATTCGTTCTACAGAAACACGTATTAAATATAAAAATTTAAATATTCCCGCTTTTAATACTAAAAAAATTAATCCTTTTGATATTACAGTTGATAACAACAACTATAATAAATACAAAGGAGAGCTACATATTGCCTTAAAACCCATGCAAAACGATGGTAATGTGAATGTTATAGGGAAAGTTGCACCACTTGATGGGTTTCTTTTATCTTATATAAAGCCTTGGAGCAAATTTCAGTTTAATATTATTAAAAAGGATTAGAAAATGAAAAATTTAGAAGAAACAATTTTTTTTATAATTGCACATAGCGGTGAAGCTAAATCTTGTATTATGGAAGCAATTGAATTAGCAAAACAAAATAACAGTTTAGAAGCACATAAAAAATTAGAAGAATCTGTGCAGTACAAACAATTGGCCCATGCCAAGCATTTTGAATTAATACAACAAGAAGCCTCAGGGGAACAAACTCCTATCAGCTTATTGCTGATACATGCTGAAGATCAGTTAATGTCAATTGAAACACTGCAATTGCTAGCTAAGGAATTTATTAATTTATACGCTCTTGTGCATTCTAAAATCTAGTAAGTAACTATCATAATAGTATTAAGATAGTGAAATTATTATTTGTTGATATAGTTAAACTAATATATTTTGCATACATTCATTAAGAGTCAGCTGTAGTTACATGCTGTATAAATAAGGCATACAGCTATAGTGCAATTATATTAGGTTAACTATACATTTGATTCAATACAAAAACTTACCATGTTCTTTTAGCCATTGCTGGGCAACCTTAAAATTGGGACATAAATCATTTACTATATTCCAAAACTGTGGGCTATGGTTAAATTCTTGAATATGGGCAAGTTCATGAATTATAATGTATTCAATAACAAATACAGGAGCCATAATAAGGCGAAAGTTATATTTTAAATTCTTAGTGGCACTACATGAACCCCATTTAGAAATACTGTCATTTACTGCAATCTTATTAAAAGAAATACCCATAATTTTTGCCTGCTTTAAAGAAAGTTCTGTAAACATACTTAAGGCTTCTTGCTTAAGAAATTTAATTAAAATAGCAGATTTATATGTAAAATCTTTCATAAAAAGCTGAATTTCTTTAGATTCCCTATTCATTATGCAGTGATTTTTTTTATTTATAAGCTCTACTATATTATAAATTTCACCATAAATAGATATAGTAGATAAGTTGGCAAAATCTAAGGGATTTGGATTCTTATCTATTTGTTTTAAAAACCACTCATGATTATCTAAAAAAAATTTTAACCCTGCATCATAAGATACACTATATGGAATAGAAATTTGGGGTTGTTTAGTTTTAAAGTTAGCTTTTAAAATAAATTTGCGACATCTTTTTACTTTGGCAATCTTAACATCATAGGTATTATCATTAATATTTATGGGGAATATTTTGAACAAAATTAATAATCCTAGTTACAAATCATCATCTTACAATCTATGTCTATGAGAGTATTTATAGAACTATAATGAGTTTTCAACAAACATACCCTTTTGTAAAGACTTGCCAATCATATTTGCTTTTTCCATAATTTTGTTTGCCTCTGATTCTACAAAAATTTCTTTGGCAGTTTTATTAAATAAGTCTAACCAAGCCTTAAAATGTTCAACTGTAATTGAAGAATTAATTGTGTGTCCATTCTCTAATAGAACTTTATTATCTACACTTATTGCTTTAGTTTTTAAACCCATGTGCTTCATAAATGGGTTGCCCGAATATGTTTTTGTGCCTAACAATAATGAATTCCAAAAATCTTTTATTTTTACTAAATGAGTATCCCAATCTTTAATAACAGTATTAAAAACATCGCCTAACAACACATCTTTTCTAACTTTTTTATAGAAAGTATCTACTAATGTTGATAGTCCTTCTTCATTAATTTGTTCTAACAAACTTTTTTCCTTTAATTGGTTATAAATGATACTGCAATGTACAAGTATTTATAACCTACTATTTTACTAGTATATAAATTAATAGTCAATAAATTTATGCAGTTAGGATTTAAAAGTAAAACTAAGTAGAATTAATAATTCAAACATCATCATCTGCTAAAATATAATCTATGAAGTTTTGCGAGGCATTTACAGGGTGAACACCGTATTTATTAGCTCCATTACCTGTTTTTAAGGTAGATTGTTTATCGCCTGTTTTTAAAGGGTGCCATGATGGTAAATCTTTGCCCTCTTTTACTAATAAATAAGCACAAGTTTTAGGTAACCAATTAATTTCATCAATTTTTTGTGGGGTTAGTTTAATACAATCGTCCATATATTGGAATCTTTTTGCATAATTACTACAGGCACATGTTTTTAAATCTAACAAACGGCAAGTAACTGCCGTTGTATATACTACCCCTGTATCTTCATCTTCTAGCTTTTCTAAACAACACTTACCACAACCATCACATAAACTTTCCCACTCGGAACTGTTCATTTCACGCAATGTTTTGCTTTGCCAAAAAGGTTTGTTTTGGATTTCTGTCATGTATTTGTTTAGCGTCCTTGAGTTTTGTGCTGTCTGCTACCTGACACATTTTTCCCCTTTTTGCCCGAACCATTATTTCCTGCGTATCCCCTATTTAGCGAGGTATATGCAGGTTGTTTTTTTTCAGGTTTTTGTGCTTTTTCTACTGTTGGCTCATTTTTTTTATCTTCCATGATGTTCCTTCTTTGGTGTCTTCTATTAAAATATTATTTTGTTGTAAAAAATTACGAATATTATCAGCAGTGCTAAAATCTTTGTTAGTTTTAGCTATTATTCTTTGTTCTATGTAGTTATTAATTTCCTCAACAGATAAGCTTAATTCAATGCTATTCTCTTGCTGTAATATCCCTAATAAAGCGGTACACTTTAAAAACTGTGATAGTAAAAATGGTAATTGACTACTATCTTTATTTTCATTGATTGTGCTAGCCATAGAGTGTAACACAGTTAATGCTTTTGGAGTGTTAAGGTCATCTTTTAAAGCACTTATAAAATCATTATTATATTGTACATCTACCAATGATACATCTTTATATTGATTTTTAATAGCATTAAATTTTTCAAGAATATTACTACAACTATCTAGGGATTCAGTTTTAAAATCAAGTGGTTGACGGTAATGAGTACTTAACAAAGCCAACCTAATTGTTTCACCATTATGCTTGTCTAATGCCTCGTTCAGGGTAAGAAAATTACCTAAACTTTTAGACATTTTCTGCCCATCAACCATTAAAAATTCATTATGCAACCAATATTTAGCTAATGTTTTTTTTTCAGAGTTGCAATTATTAAAGAAACAAGCGCTTTGGGCTACTTCATTTTCATGGTGTGGAAACATTAAGTCTTTGCCTCCACCATGAATGTCAAAATAATCTCCTAAAAGCTTGCTAGACATAGCAGAACATTCAATATGCCAACCCGGTCTGCCATATCCCCAAGGAGAATCCCAGCCTACTTCACCACTTTCTTTATTACTTGGCTTCCAAAGAGTAAAATCAAGTGGATTTTTTTTGAAAGTAGCAACTTCAACCCTAGCTCCACTTAGTAATGTTTCTATGTTAACCCCACTAATTAAACCATAATTTTTATAGCTTGCAATATGAAATAACACATGATTATTAACAACATAGGCATGGTTTTTATTAATTAAGCCCTGAATAATTTCCTGCATTGTATTAATATATTCAGTAGCCTTAGGTTCAAGAGTTGGTGGTAAACAATTAATTTTTTTTGCAGAGTGCTGAAAGCTTTGAGTAGTGCGTTCGGTTAAAGTACTAATTGCTTCTTTGTTTTCTTCTGCCCTAACTATAATTTTATCATCTACATCGGTAATGTTTCTTACGTAGGTTACCTTAGGATATAGCACTTGTAAAATACGGAACAATATATCAAACACCACAAGAGGTCTAGCATTGCCCATATGAATATTATCATAAACAGTAGGGCCACATACATACATGGTAACATTGCTTGAATCTATAGGAATAAATTCTTCTTTTTGCTTAGATATTTGATTATAAAGTTTCAACATTTATTATTTGATTTAAGTTGCCAATTGAATTTAACTATAGTACAATTATATCATGAATTTTTACCATAACAAGAGTTTTAAACAAACGAGGGTTTTTATATGATACTTATATTAGGTGGGGCAGGATACATAGGATCGCACACACTCAAGCACATGATGGAACATGGTTATGAATGTGTGGTTGTAGACAACTTATCATACGGGCATAAAGAAGCAGTGCAATGTAAAAATTTTGAAATTGCCGACCTAATGGATAAAAGTTCTTTACAAGCTGTTTTCAAAAAATATAAAATTGATGCAGTAATTCATTTTGCAGCCTTTACCTATGTTGGTGAAAGTGTTACAGACCCTAAAAAATATTATGAAAATAATGTGATTGGCACTTTGAACTTACTATCTGTAATGTTAGAGTTTAATGTGAAAAAAATTGTTTTCTCTAGTACTTGTGCTACATATGGCAACCCACTTTATGTGCCTTTAGATGAAAAACATAGCAACAACCCTATCAGCCCTTACGGTAAAACTAAATTAATGATAGAGCAAGTGCTTGAAGACTATAAACATGCTTACAACTTACAATATATCGCCCTAAGATATTTTAATGCAGCAGGTGCATCTGCAGGTGGTGATATTGGTGAAAGCCATAACCCTGAAACCCATTTAATTCCACTGGTATTGCGTGCCATTAAAGGCGATATTAAAAATGTAAGTATTTTTGGTAATAATTATGAAACACCAGATGGCACATGCTTAAGAGATTACATTCATGTAGATGATTTAGCTTCAGCCCATCGTTTAGCTTATGAAAAATTAGATGCTTTTTCAGGCAATTTGAATTTAGGCACAGGAATTGCCACATCTGTTAAAGAAATTATTGAAACATCAGAAAAAGTTTCAGGAAAAGCTTGTCCTCAAGAACAAGTGGGTAGACGTGAAGGAGACCCGGCCGTATTATATGCGTCAAATATTAAAGCAAAAGAAGTTTTAGGTTGGGAGCCAAAAATTACTAAGTTAGAAGATATCATAGCTAGTGCTTGGGGTTGGGAACAAAATAAAAAGTTTTAACATAGCTGTTTGTTTTCAGTAATCTTAAATACAATGAAAAGATTGAAAGAATATGCAAGATATCATGAACCTAAAAAGATTTTATTATTTAGGTAGGTTTAACAGTTTAACGGGTGCTTGGCTATTAATTCTTCCCTCGTTTTGGTCTATTGCATGCAATGTAAATTCTTTAGCATGGAATCAACAAGTTTATTATTATGGAATTTTTGTACTTGGTGCATTATTTATGCGTTCTTTTGGTTGCGTTATTAATGACTTGGTAGATATAAATATAGATAAACAAGTAGCAAGAACAAAAAATCGCCCCCTTGCCTCAGGTTTGGTTACAAAGAAAGAAGCAATTTTGTTTGCAATGCTTTTATTAATTATTCCAATTATGATTTTTTTAACATTATCAATGTTTGCTAAAATTGTTGCCATAAGTAGCTTATTTTTTGTGTTTTTATATCCATTTAGTAAAAGATTTTTTCAAGCACCGCAGTTAATTTTAGGAATTGCTTTTAATTGGGGAATACTACTAAGTGATGCGGTAATTAATAATACTATTTCTAACATATCTATCATTCTATATGTGGCAAGCATTTTTTGGACGGTTGCCTACGATACAGTATACGCTTACCAAGACTACAAAGATGATAAAAGAATTGGGGTTAAATCTACAGCAATCTTAATGGGCGATGAACCAAAAGTATATCTGTTTATTTTATACCTTTTAATGATGCTATGCATTATGGTAATAATGTATTTATGGCAAATGATCTTCTACTCGTACATAGGTATATTTATAGCATTTTTGTATATTTTCTTTAATTTATATAAGTTAGATCATACAGACAGTAATGATTGCTTTAATTTTTTTAAAAAAAATATTATTTTTGGCTTATTACTATGGTTAATATTTATTATTATGTCTATTTATAAATATTAATTTTTTGCATATTTGCAACTATAATAAGTAATAAAAAAGCCATTTTGGCAAGATAAAATGAATAAACACATCATCTTATCTTGCCAAACAACTTTAGTTATATATTATATGCTTTGTTACATAGATTCTATATTTTTACTACCATAAGATTAGGCGATGATAAATTTAGGTCTTTTACATAAGTGATTGAGTCTTTTAAAATTAATTGATGCCTATTTCCGTACCTATCCATTACAATTATAAAAATATCTACATAGTAATTCAATGCACCATCGTTATTATAATACTCTGGGTCTTCAGATTGAGATGGTTTTGGAAAATAGTTATCAGGATTTCTATCGTTGTCAGACACACAAATAAAACTAACAAACAGATTTGCACTGTATGTATCTTGTGGTATGAAACCCGGAACCATATTAGTTTGTAGTTGGTAATCTTTTTCAATTACATGGGTTCTGTCGGTACTAAGTTGATTTCAAGTAACAATATCAACTTCATTACTTCTAACACCAAACCCCCAATATCCATTTTTAATATCATGAGTTATTTGAAATGGATTTCTTGCCGTAAAAGATTTTTTCCCCGATATTGTTCTTGACGGATCTACTATAGATTGTGCAGAATAAAGATATGCATTATTTAATGCAGTAGGTCTATAGTTTTTATCAAAAACATTAACCTCTGGGTGTAAGCCCATAAATGATGAAAATCTATCTTCATCTTGCTGTGAATCAATCAAAAAAGTACTTGAAGTATAAAGTGCAAAAGGCACTAATTGTGCTCCAAATTCTTCATAATATAAACCATTTATAGATGCTACAAGCACAGATGCATCAACCTTATTAACATCAGGATTAACAATAATATCTATGCTTTTGGCAGGAGATATTATTTCTATTCCATTACCATTAATAGCTATCTTTGGTTGATGTTGACAAAGTAATGATAAAGTAGAGTAATATACTTCATCTTTCTTATACGTGAAAATTTCTCTACCATCTTCCATAATGATTTTAAAAGACATATTTTTTCCTAATGTGCCTACCCCGGCCCTTACGTTTCCACTCTTCATTACTTGATTTATCTTTAATTTATTACCATAAGCTTCATAATAATTATGATTATTATTTTTAATACACTCTAAAATATCAGCTCTTTCCTTTTTCATAAAGATATGCTCTTCAACTGTGTACTGATGCAAAATATCTTCTGTTTTATCGGCATTTGTAGCCAAACCAAGGTAAAGTCCTGGAAATTCCATAAAATGGTACCTTTAAAATTCAGTAGAAAACTCTGAATCCGAACCAACGGGGATAAATTTCTCGTTAAAATAGTCCCACTCTCCAAATTCACTACAATGAGTATCTTGATAATAAATTGATTCAGACTGCGTTAACTCTCTATTGAAAGTAATTATTAATTCTACCCTAATATCCATAATGCCATTAGCATATATCTGTTTGCCCTGAGATGATTCTCCTAAAATAGTAAATATTTCACAAGCTATAATTTCTAATGTTTCGTCTACATTGTTTTTAGTATTTTTCATAATTTAGATTTCCTCTGTTAATTGTTTAATATATCACAACATAAAACTGATTCAATCAATATTTTACATTAAAAGAATACACTATACATTAAAAGAAAGATAAGCACAAGAGTTATTTCATTTTATATCTGATATAATTGTTTACAATTGAATTATTATAAGGATTTTTTATGTTTTTAGATGCAACAAAACTCTTAACTAATAAGGTTTAGCTAAGATATAACACGTTGTAATATCTGTTAATGGTTTGGATAGTAGTAGATGCATTATTAAGGGTCATATATAGCTCAAATCTTTTAATTTGCTACAGAATAAAACAGTTCAACACGCACATAGTAAACTTAAAATAGTATGAGTATTGCTTATTTTAAAGTAAAACGCTCTTTATCTTCATTATCCATGTGTTTATATTCTGTTTGCATATCTACCCAAGCACTATTTTTCTTAGAATAGTTCACAAATGATGTAGTACTTTTATGCTTCATATACGATTTATCTATAAGGTATTTCATAATGCAATAAACCCATTTATGCATTTGATTTAAAATTGCCGTACTCTCATAATCTTTTATAATAGTATCTTCTAAGTTTTTATCTTTAATAATACGCCCAATAAATGCAATAATATGAAAATGCCCGTATGTTAAATAGTCATAATACTTCATAAAATTTGCATCATTTTCGTCGCTTTTTTCATTGATCTTATTCCTATAAAAAACATTATAAGTGTCTTCCATGTATTTTATTTCATCTTCACTAAGATTCTTATTGTTTAACAATCTTTTGGTTATTTTTTTAAGATAATTTAAACGCTCACTTAGTAAATAAACAAATAACATTAACTTAGCTTTTGCATCTGTAATTTCTAAAGTGTTTTGCCCAAAAATTTCATTATATACCTCCTCATTTTTAAAAATACTTTGTTTGCTCCCCTTGGCAATAACAGGGCTAGAAAAATAAGCACACCAAGGTTGCACTAAATTTTCCATAGTTAAATTATATTTATTAAAACGGTCTTTATATTCATAATTTTTAATATTAAGATGTTTTTGCTGTTTCTCAGCCTCTACTTTGAGATGCCTATTTTTAATATATTTCTTTATTTCTCCCCTTTTAATTTCATAAAACCAGTTTAATTTATAGAATTTTCTCTGTAGAGCTTCCTGTTTTGTATCATTCCCCTTATAATCACTAAAGTTAATTTTATTATTAGAATTTCTATATGTGGTTAAATTTGTTTGAAAATTAGTATCATCTGCTTTGGTGGTTTTAATAATAATGGCTAACACCTTAATCTTTTGTAAATTTTGTAAAAAATCTTCCTTTTTTGAATCTTTCTTATACGCCTCATAAATTGCACCAAAAGTTTGTGCCCCATTAATAACTTGTGGCAGTGTTAATTTTAACTTAAAATCACCAATCTTCTCAAAATCGTCACATGAGATAGTAACACCATTGTTATAATAGTAAAAATCTGTAGGGTTTTCTTTCGCTGTCTTTATCATAGCTTTATTTATTGAAGTACCTTCTAAAAAAAATCTTACATTTCTATCAAATAAATTATTTTGATGTTCATTGTATAAATCAAAAATAGTTTTTCCACTAATAATACCAATACATGTGTCATGCTTTGCCTTTGGGGTAAAATAATATAACCCATTTTTGGTACTATGGTCAGTATTTTCAGGCTTTTCAAGGGTTATTATACATTCCATAGGTGATGTATCAGCTTCATTACT
>CANHGT010000013.1 GCA_947460385.1 Alphaproteobacteria bacterium | reverse complement strand
TATCTGAATTACCTGGCAACTCCCTAATTTCAACTATTTCACCCGAATGTAAGTCTTGCCAAGATCCTACTATAATATCAGTTCTAAATGCTATTAAATCTTTTTGTAGTGTGTCTAAATCTAAACCCTCTAAAGGATCTTTAGCAGGAGGAGCTTCCACTGTAGGAACTTTTACTGGCACCACTGGCTTTTTAACTTCTTCAGGATTATCCATAACATCATTTTCGGAATCATTTGCATTTGGTGAGGTTATACCATAAAGAGACTTTTTCACCTCAACAACTGGAGGTGGAGCAGAATTATCTGCTTCTAAATCGCCCTGAGCTTGATATTCATCTTCAATCAATGTATCACCTTCAGAGCCTTCTGGATTAACTGGTGTTTCTATTTTACCTACTTCTGTAGCTTTATTATCTGCAACGTCTGCTTCTTTATTAGCTCTCTGTTTATCCATTTGTTCTAGTGCAACTGACACTTGTTCATCTAGGCTTAAAGTTTCCTTATTTGCATCAGCATTAATAATATTGCTTACATTAACTTCTTTAATAACCTTATTTAATACATTGGAATAAGAGTTAATATCTGTAATGCTTAATTTTTTAAGAGAATCGCCTAAAGTAACAGCTTCACTAGAACTTCTATACCACATATTAAGCGTAGATAAAACATCTCCTTTCAAATATGCTATATCGTAAATATACTTACCAATTGAAGGTTCAAAAAATGATTTTACAGCAACAACATTAGCATCTATATAAGCACCAAAAGAACGTATTTCGTATACAGAAATTTTTCTTTTAGAAATAAAAGTAGATGTTGCAATAAGTTGGTATGTTGGAAGAACATCTTGAACATATTTTTTTACACTCATATTATTGGCTATATCAGACATTATAAGTGGAACTATTCTTGCATCAGAAGGTTCTGTACCTTCCTTAGGCTTGGAAATTACTGTCTCTGTAATAATTGTATCTCCTGTTTCAGGGTCTACAGTTTCTTCAGATATTACTTCTTCTACCATTTCAGCTTCTATGAAAAAATTAGTATCTTTATTTAAGTTAACAACTGCTTTTAAGTTATCGTTTAATATATTATAAACAATAGGTATTAAATTATACTTGTTTTTAATTCCAGCATAATTAATTGTGTCTTTGTATTTGTCTTCTTCATTAGATTGTTCTTCTTCACCAAACTTTAAGAAAGAGAAAATACCTTTTTGGGCAACCTCAGCATCTTTAGCATCTTCAACCACTGGTTCTTGAGGTGTTGGAGCTTCCTCAACAACTGGATTACCATTTTCATCTAATACTGTATTGTCTGTTTTTTTACTGCAAGAAGCAAGCAAAACAAAACTAAACATTACTAAAATAATAACTTTAAATTTAAAATTCATCATCGGTTTCACTAAAAATATATAAAATTCTAATATGATTATAGACTACTTAATTTAAAAAATCCATTTTTTTTTTATTTCAGCAATATTTTTCATTGTAATCATAGATATATTTCTATATAATTTATGTGGAGTTAGTGTAAATATGCACTTAATTTCAAGGTGATTTTTAATACTTAAAAATATAATCTAAAAAGGATAGCATCATGAAAATTATTTTCTTTAGTTCAAAACCATATGTAGAAACTATGTTTAATAAAATCAATCAGTCTTACAATTTTAAAATGACTTTTCACGACAGTCATATAAGCCCCGATAATATTTCATTAGTAAAAGGTTTTGATGTAGTATGTTTATTTGTGAATGACCATGTAACAGTAGAGATGTTGCATGAATTAAAAAACAATGGTTGTAAAATGATCGCCTTAAGATGTTCAGGATTCAACAATATACCAATTGACGAAGCTAAAAAAATCGGTATACAAGTAGTAAGAGTGCCTGCTTATTCACCATATGCTGTAGCTGAATACGCATTTGCTTTACTGTTAACATTAAATAGAAAAATTCATAAAGCTTACAACAGAGTAAGAGATTTTAATTTCAACATAGATGGTTTAGTTGGCTTTGATTTAAACGAGAAAACCATAGGTATTATAGGCACAGGAGCAATTGGCAAGGTAATGGCTAAAATTGCGGTAGGATTTGGCATGAAAGTAATGGCATATGATATTTACAAAGATGAAGAATATGCTAAAAAAATTGGTTTCGCCTATTACACTTTAGAAGAAATATATAAAAACTGCGATGTTATATCTTTGCATTGCCCACTAACTAAAGATAACCACCATTTAATTAATGATGAATCTTTAGCTAAAATGAAAAAAAACGTGTTCATTATAAATATTAGTCGTGGAGCTTTAATAGAAACTGTAGATCTTATTAAACATTTAAAAAATGGGCATATTGGTGCTGTAGCACTAGATGTTTATGAAGAAGAAGAACAGTATTTCTTTGAAGATTTATCTTCTTCCGCTATGGGGGTAGAAGATGATATTTTAGCAAGAATTTTATCTTTCAATAATACTTTAGTAACTTCTCATCAAGGATTCTTAACTAATGAGGCCCTAGATAAAATTGCTACAGTAACATTAACAAATATCCACGATTTTTTTGCTAATAATAAATTAACTAATGTAGTTCATAATTAAGCAAAAATGTATTAACTAAAGACAATAGAAAATGGACCAACAAATCAACAAAATTAAAAGCATTATAAACGATTTAGAAATTTTTAATATAGATATTAGATACATCAAAAATAATGCACCCGAACATTTATTTGGAGTATCTTTTTCTAAGTTAAATTTTGATTTCAACCTCTTAAACAGCTTGAAGATTATAGATTTTTTTGTTGATCCATTTCTCTCTCATAAAACTATGGCAATTATAGTAGAAAATTTTCTTTATAGCCCAAATAACGATATTACATCTATTGTATTTCAAGTAAAAACTGAAGAAACAACTCCTATAGATACTAACTATAATTTTATTATGCCCCCATATGACACACCCCGTGATTTTAGGGGAGAAATCATAATGGCTTTAGAAGAAATTGGCATTGTAACTGATTCCCACCATCATGGCAATATAAAGAATCAGCAAGTTATTAACATTAAAGAAGCAAACACTGTAGCAATTAGCAAAGTAATTTATGCAATTCACATGGTAGCCAAAGCATATAATGTAGTTGTTACAAATATTAAGGTTACATAGCTAAGCAACATTTTTATATTAAAATACGGTATCAAGAAAAGAATATAAACTGATATAAATATTAGTTCATGAATGGAGAAAAATAATGTTAGCTTATATAAATAATTTTTTCAAAATCAAAGCACTTGGTAGCACCATTAAAACAGAAATTAATGCTGGATTTACCACTTTTTTAAGCATGTCTTATATTATTTTTGTGAATCCTATCTTATTAAGTGATGCAGGAATGGATAAAGGTTCTGTTTTTGTAGCTACTATTTTAGCTACGGTTTTTGCTACTTTATTAATGGGTTTATGGGTAAATTGGCCTTTAGCACTGGCACCCGGCATGGGTACTAATGCTTGGTTTGTTTATGGAGTTGTTGTAGGAATGGGATATTCTTGGCAAGAGGCTTTAGCTTCTGTATTTATTTCAGGGTGTTTAATGCTAGTATTTTCTATTTCACCACTAAGAAAATTATTAATACAATCTATTCCCATATCTTTAAAAATGGCTATTGCCGCAGGGGTAGGTCTATTTATAGCATTAATTGGCTTTAGAACTTCTGGCTTACTAGTATCTAATACTATTACATTTGCTTCTTTTGGTAGCTTTTTACAGCCGAGTGTTTATCTTACTATAGTTGGACTATTAATTATTTTTACATGTGAATCCTTTAAAATTAAAGGCTCTATTATTATTTCAATGGTTATAATATCTCTATTATCTTTAATACTTGGGGTAACTCATTTTACTGGCTTTGTTGCTATACCACCCTCTATGAATCCAACTTTTTTACAATTAAATTTTAAAGATTTGCTCTCAATTAGCATGATTGGGATTATTTTTACTTTATTTATTATTGATTTTTTTGATAGCACATCTGTTTTCATAGGAACGATGGCGGGTATCTCTAAAAATATTGAAGAAAAACAGTTAAGAAAAGCATTAGTTGTTGATAGCATTGCAACATCTATTGGGGCAACATTAGGGGTAAGCACCACAACAACATACACAGAAAGTGTTTCAGGTGTTATGCAAGGTGGAAGAACAGGATTAACCTCTGTTGTAGTAGCAATGTTATTTTTAACAGCCTTATTTATTTCGCCTGTATTAACTATGTTACCCTCCTTTATAGGTGCTCCTGCCATGATTTATATAGGTTGTTTGATGTTTTCTTCACTAAAAATTATTGAATGGGAAGATATTACAGAGGTAATTCCCCTATTAATTATTGTAATTATTGTTCCTTTAACTTTTTCTATTTTCAATGGCATTGGCTTGGGAATATGTACATGGCTGATATTAAAAGCATTATTTAGAAAGTGGCATAAATCTTATTGGTATATGTTGCCTTTAGCCATTGCTTTTATAATATTTATTGCTATTAAATAAAAAAACTAAACCCTAGTAGAATTACATAAGACTATATAATGTTAATTGGCTACTAGGGCTTAAGATTAAATTGGCTATCTTATAAAAATGTTCTTTGGTATTCTATGTAATGGTTTTTTCACCTTAATATCCACATGCAAAACACCATCAACTAAGTGGGCATCTAATATTTCAGACCCCTCTTCCAAACTAAAACTATTACAAAATTCCGAAGCAAACCCCTTATAAATATAGTCGGTTGCCCTTTGTTCTAATTTATGTTTACCCTCTATTTTTAAATAGCCATTATCTAAAGATAGTGATATCTCATCTTTTTTAAATCCTGCTACATTTAAAGATAAACGGTAGCTATCTTGCCCTAATTTTTCTATGTTGTATGACGAACCAACATTATGAAAGTTGTCTTTAAAAAAGCTATCCCTACCAAAAAAATCATCAAATAAAGAAAACATATTGTTTGTTCTAAGTGATGTTCCAACTGGCTTTAAATATCCCATTACTTTTCTCCTTTATATTTTTAAATTTGATTCTACAAGGTAAAACCACGCTATAATTAAATAATATTCATTTAAAACTATGGCATTATGGTTATTTATGGATTCCTAACAGATAATCTAAAACAACACTTTTCTTAATATATAAAGAATTAGCTATAGTTTTAAAATTAATATTATTAATATTATAAAATTGATTACTACTATTTTCAACTAATTTTTATAATAAATCTTCTCTTTGTGGGGTAAAGGTATCTATTACTTGTCCTGATTTAATACATTTTAAACCGTGAACAATATTAGGCTCTACATAAAAACTATCACCTGCTTTTATCTCATATACCTTACCATTTAAAGTTAATGAAAATACACCTGAAATAATATAAGTATTTTGTTCATGGGGGTGAGAATGCACAGGCATACCAACACCATCTTGAAATTCAAGCAATACCGACATCATTGCTCCACCATAAGAAAGTAATTTTCTACTTAAACCCTCAGTAACTATTACTTTTTTATTATTTTCGCTCCTTACATACATAATGCACCCCTTCTTTTTATTATATAAATAAATTATTGATTATAATTAAAAACCTTTTTTTCTCTTTCACTTTTAGATTTTAACTGCCCACACGCTGCCATAATATCATCTCCCCGTGTTGTGCGAATAGTAGATAAAAAGCCATGTTTGTGCAAATATAAAGCAAAATCTTTCATGGTCTCTTCACTGCTACTTTCATAATCGCAACCTTCCCAAGGGTGAAATGGAATTAAGTTAAATTTACAAGGAACCTGATTACCAATTTTTACTAACTCTTTTGCATTTTCTATGCTGTCGTTGACACCTTTAATCATTAAGTAGACAAAAGTAATCTTTTTACAATTAGATTTTTCATAATATTCTTTTGCTACCTCTATTAATTCCTCAATATTATATTGATTATTAATTGGCATGATTTGACTACGTAATTGGTTGTTTGAACCATGTAAAGATAATGACAAATTTACAGGCAAATCTTCTGCTAAATCACTGATTCTTGATGGAATACCACAGGTAGAGAGTGTGATTTTTCTACGTGATATAGACAATCCTTCATTATGATTTAAAATTTTTAAAGCTTTTAAAACTTCTTTATAATTTTGCATAGGTTCCCCCATGCCCATAAATACTACATTACTTACTCTTCTTTTTTCTTCTTCTAAGTTAAAATCACTATAAATATCCTTTAAGAGCATAACCTGCCCAATAATTTCATGGGCTTTTAAATTTCTTACAAGTTTTTGTGTTCCCGTATTACAAAAAGTACAACCCATGTTGCACCCAACTTGAGATGAAATACATAAAGTTCCCCTATCTTGCGATGGAATAAAAACTGCTTCTATTTCTTTACCATCATCCATTTTTACTAGATACTTTTCTGTTCCATCTTGTGCCATATGCTGAGTTGTAATTATTGGACGATCAATGCTATAGGTTTGCGACAATTTTTCTCTAAGTTCCTTGCTTAAGTTTGTCATATCATCTAAGCTTTTGCAACCATGCACATACATAAAACTCCAAAGCTGTTTTGCTCTAAATGATTTTTCTCCTAAATTCACGAAAAGTTCCTGTAATTCTTCGTAAGTTTTACCTAAAAGGTTTTCTTTTGCTATCATGTTAAGTAATTATCCTTATATTTTGACTTCCCACCCAACTTTTATTATGGCTTAGGACTATTTTATTTTTAATTTGCGCCGACTCAACACAAAAAAACTTGCTGTAGTCGGAATCGCCCAAATCTTTCATGTTAGCATTACCTTCTATAAAAGGATTCCAAATTACTACATCTTCAAATGCTTCATTGTGAATATGTAAAATTTTGCTACCTGTATTAAGAACTAATACTCCATTATTAATGCCATAGTAAATTCTATCTATAGCCTTATTAATTTCTAACATGTGTGCAGTTTCTTTATTTGTAGTATGTTGAATTTTATCATCATACATTAAATTCTTTAAGCCCTGCAACGTGGTTAAAGGTAAATTTGTACTAAAATAACTGTGTAATGCACAAGTGAATTCTAATTTTTGCTTAGATGTATTCTTAACATCAATGGATATGTTCAAGTTAGTATTGTTAAAATTAATAATAATATCAAAAACAAAGCTATAGTCATAATCTGCACAAGTTTCCGCATTAGCCACAAAGCGTAATTTTAGAAATCCTGAAGATTGTTCTACAACATCAAACACTGAAGTCCTTAAAAAACCATGTTGTTTTAAGGAACCTACTTTGCCAAACTGTGGAAAACAAATAGGAACACCGCCTCGTATTGCTACACCATTGCTGTAGATAGCTTTTTCACTTAAATAAAGCATCTCTTCATTTAAAGAATTAACCCATGATAATAATTGCCCACCATACTTTGAAACTTTAATAGAAGATCCATCGCTAGAAGATACAAAAATAAAATTGTCTGACACAAACATTTAAAACCCCTTTAGAAACACTTAGATTATATCTTAAGCTGAGGTGTTTTAAAAGTAAAATATTAGAATATTTAGATATAAGGCATTAAATTATGTAATTATGTAATTATGTAAGATATTTAATAAAATATAATATGAGGGATATTTCATGAAAGATAGTGGTGGGTACTGATGGGTTCGAACCATCGACCCTTTGATTAAAAGTCAAATGCTCTACCGACTGAGCTAAGTACCCACTAAAATATTCTGCCTATATATAAAACAGACTACTTTCTTATAATAACATTTTTTTTTTGGATTGCAACTATTTTTTTAGCAACTTACTATTTTTTTTGCATCAATCCCTAAAAAGCCTTTTGCATCAATGATTTCATCAAACATTTTCACTACATTTTTTAAGAATTCTTGGCTATTTAACAAATATAGGCTTTCATCATTTACAAAATGTTCCACATAAAAGCGTAATGTAGCACCTTCTGTTCCTGTGCCAGACAACCTTATAAATAATCTTATATTATTGCTAATTAATATTTCTATTCCTTGATTATTTACCTCACTTTTATCTACAGGGCTAATATAATTAAATATTTGTTTTTTTATAATACTATATTCACCATAGCTTTTGCCATTTAATTCTAAATTTTCTAATCTATTAACTAATGCAGTTGCAACATCAACAGATGCAACATCGTAATTATATTGGGTAAAAAACACCCTGCCATGTTCTTGCCACATATTCATCATTAAATCTTTAACAGACAACTTAGTTTTTGCTAAAATATTTAACCAACAAAGAATACCCCAAATGCCATCTTTTTCACCTATATGATTTGAACCAATGCCAAAACTTTCTTCTCCGCACAAATTTATTAATTTAGAATCTAATAAGCTTGAAAAATACTTAAATCCTGTTGGAGTTTGGTAATGTCTTACCCCTAACGATTTTGCCACTAAATCTACACTGCACGAAGTAGGCTTAGTTCTTGCTACACCTATTAAACCATCTTTATAGGCGGGTATTAAATGAAAGTATTTTGCAATAATTGCTAAACTATCAGATGGATTAACAAAAATACCTTTACCCATTACCATATTTCTATCGCCATCGCCATCACAAGCACAACCAAAATCTGTTGCATTATCTAACATCATAGAATCATACAATTCCTTTGCATAATATGGGTTGGGTTCAGGGTGCAAACCTCCAAAATCTTCAAGGGGAACATTATTTACAATTGAATCTTTAGATGCTCCTAATCTATTAACAAAAATTTCATTAGCATATGGGCCTGAAATAGCATTCATTGCATCAAATTTCATAGTGAACCCACTTTTAAACAACTCTCTAATTGCAGGGAAGTCAAACAAACTTTCTTGTAAATTAGCATAATCTTGCAATGGGTCTACTATTTGTACGCTTTCATGATTAAAAACATCGTTATCGCTAATATCTTCTATTTTATACTCGGTGATTTTTTTTGTTTCTGCATAAATTAAGTCGGTAACATCGTCTAATGCTCCTGAACCATTTGCTAATTGCAGTCTTGCCCCAAAATCACCATCTATACCTCCGGGATTATGAGACGCCGTTAATAAGATTCCCCCAGAAGCTTTATTTTTTATTATTAAATGAGAAAAAGCAGGAGTTGAACATAAACCACCATCTTTTGCCACATATATTTTCTTAAAACCATTGGCAATTAGCATTTTAATAGCTATAATTACTGCCTCTTTGCAAAAATGTCTACCATCTCCACCCACGCACATAGATGAATCAGTTACACCATTTTTTAAATCTAAAGCTTTTTTTACTGTTATGATAGATTGTATATAATTGGCAAAGTAGTGTTCTTGCATATATATTTTTGTTTTTTTTCTTAAACCACTTGTTCCTAATTTTTGATCTAAAAATGGTTTTGTAGATACTACCTTATATGCCATATTGTACACCTTAAATATATTAATATTTGTATTGTTTGTATTATTATTATACAATATCAATGTTATATAATCTATGATTTTTTTATAAAAGGAAATATCAATTAATGTTCCGTAAAATTAACTTTTTTAAATATTTAGGTCCGGGCATACTTGTTACTGTTGGCTTTATAGACCCCGGCAACTGGGCTACTAATTTATCTGCAGGCTCCACATTTTCTTATTCTTTACTTTGGGTTGTTTCACTTTCTACAATCATGTTAATACTATTACAACATAATGCTGCACATTTAGGCATTATTACAGGTAAGTGCCTAGCTGAAGGCTCTTATTTACACTTAAAACCTGCTATTTCCAAAATAGTTCTTTCTAGTGCATTTATGGCATCTATTTCTACGGCTATGGCCGAATTACTTGGTGGTTCTATTGCTTTAAATATGATTTTTGATATACCAATTAAACTCGCCCTTGTAATTATTCTACCTATTATTATATTCACCACATTATTTTATGAGTATAATAAAATTGAGAAAATTATTATATCATGCGTAGCAATTATTAGCTTTTTATTCTTTTATGAAACAACCTATTTCCCTATAGCTTGGAAAGAAGTGTTTATATCGGCAGTTAAACCATCTTTTCCTGAAAACTCTATCTTAATTATTGTGGGTGTATTAGGTGCTGTTGTTATGCCTCATAATTTATTCTTACACTCTGAAATTATTCAAAGTCGTAACTTTGCCCAACAAGATATATTAAGTAAAAAAAGACTATTAAAGTATGAATTTTTAGACACACTAATTTCAATGCTAATTGGCTGGGCAATTAATAGTGTTATTATTATTTTAGCTGCAGAAGTGTTTTTTAAAAACAATATACAAGTTACAGAACTATCACAGGCTTCAGAACTACTTAAGCCTATTCTGGGAAGCAATGCTGCATTAGTATTTGCTATTGCCCTACTATTGTGTGGATTTGCATCATCTATTACAGCAGGAATAGCAGGCGGAACTATTACAGCAGGTATTTTTCATAAAGAATATAATGAAAAGAGTGTTTATACAAAAATAGGAGTTATAACTACTTTAATTTTAGCCTCTATTATTATTTTTACAGTAAGCAATCCTTTAAAAGGGTTAATTTACTCTCAAGTAATATTAAGCATGCAGTTACCTATTACAATTTTCCTACAAGTATATCTTACCTCTTCTAAAAAAGTTATGGGAGATTTTAAAAATGGAATAACCATGAAAACCACATTAATTTTATGTGGAGTTTTTGTTACTGTGCTTAATGTAATATTGTTATGGCAAATATTTCAAGATTTATTAGCATAGCAAATGCAATAATCATTGTTGGTGCTAAAACAAGCCAAATCTCATTAAAGCATACCAATAGGTTGCCTTTTTAAAAGCAATGAACTTATTATAATTTTTGCCCAAAGTGTTTTTTTGCATTTCAAGGTCAACGTTTTTCAAAAATTTTTGCACTTCTGTAAAATATTCTTTTTTGAACTTGAAAGGAATATGTTTAAATTTATACATTAATGCTTTTACACATCTTACAGTAAAAGATACTCTATAATATGCGTATAAATGATTATCTAATAAAAAGTCTTTAACTTGAGCATAAACATGAATAATATTCAAATTTCTATTGTCTCTGACCGACATGGTAGATTTACCATGTTTTCTATATGAATAAAGTGTTTTATCTAAATATCCTATTTTATTGGCTAAAATAATAGACTTATAAAAGAATATCACATCTTCATAAAGATAATCTTCATTAAATAAAATTTTATTTTTTTGCAGAAACTTAGTGTTATATAATTTATTCCAAGGTATCCCTATAGATTTCTTGGCAAAAATATAATTTTTATCTGCCCTGCTACAATATGTTTTATTTAAGAATACCTGCTTATTATTTGATGAACTATTCACAATAATATTCTTTTTTTCATAGTATTTTTCATAAGCATATATTAACACGTCTAGCTCTTTAATTGTTATCTCGGCATACAAAAACTCAATAGCCCGTACATCTAAAATAAAATCATCAGAGTCAACAAACATAACATATTGACCTTTTGCCATTTTAATACCTAAATTACGACAATATCCTTGACCATGGTTAGTTTCATTAATGATAATAATTCTATTATCATTTTTTGCATAACTATATAAAATATCTAAAGAAGAATCGGTAGAACCATCATTAATACAAATAATTTCTATGTCTGTAAAAGTTTGATTAATAACACTACTTAAACATTTAGATAAATAATTTTCTACATTGTAAACAGGAATAACAACAGATATTTTAACTTCCAAACAAACTCCAACGGTTTCATTGATATAAAATACATAAAAATAACTCATATACAATATTATAGCTAATTTTTCACCTCATAAAAAAAGAGGTAAAATAAGCTAAAAGATTGTTTTTGTAATATTTTTAATAATAAATGATATAAATGATTTTGTCTATTATTAAATCTACTTTCACACTATTTTATATGTAAAATTAATTGATTCAAATAAGCAATTAAAAAATTGATAATTATATACAACAATACGCCCCAAACTTAATCTATCTCTCCATAAATACTACCAACACAACGACCACATAATTTTTTATTTTCATTTTATTTCCTTAATTTGTTTGATAGATATTATTTATTATCAATTTTATTCAATGATTGAATTATGATATAATATTTGTATAATATAAATTTACAATGAGGTATTTATCATGAGTAATAATGAATAATTGAAGATTGCTATTAAATAAAAAATAGACTAAGTAAAATTAATCTAATCAATTTTAATTGTTTAATTTTTTTGTTATGTATAAGTTGATTTATTAACTATTAATATTACAATTAAGATTAGCATAATTGTAATATCTTTATAATAATCATTTTTGTTATATCTCATATTAATAAATAGGATTGAAGTTTATTTTAAAAATAAATAAAAAAGAGACTAAAATTAGTCTCTTAAATTTGAATTATTTGATTTTATTGGCTTGGTCTTTTATGTATATAATTATCAAAAAATTGGTTAATTATGCAACAAACTAACATATTCATATATTTATTTTCTATCTATAATTATTCCTTGATTTGAAACCACTGTTTTTTGAAAGTCCTACGCTCCTATTTGGCAATCTAGATGAAGATGAAAAGCCTCTTTCATTTTGCGAATTTACCGCATTGTCTTGCCATAGCATTGGTTGTTGATTTTGTGGATTAAAGTTGTTATGAGGATTATTATAAAAATCTTCTTCATTTTGATAGTTTACTGAATTATTTTGCCATAACATTGACTGTTGATCTTTATTGTTAGAAGTTCTTCTCATATTATTATTTAATGAAACTTGCTTGCGATCTTCTTGAATACTGCTATTTAAGTAATCATTTTTAGAAAAATGAGGGAATACAGGCGGAGGAACTGCAATATACTGAGGTATAACTGGAGCATTGTTATAAGCTCTCTCTTCTCTCTCTTCTCTATAAGATCTTTCTTGAGTTTCATTATCTTCTAAATCTTGTTCGGTTTTAGCAAACAACATTTTTAAAACACTATCTTCTTTAATTTTTTTTGTTTTTCTTTTGTTTTTAAGCTTTTTCTCTTTTTTCATTAGAGTAGATTCATCATCATTATCATCATATATGTCAAGGGATTTCATAGATAATTGTTTTGCAGAATGATTTTCTAACTCATTTTCATCAAAAAATATATTTTTAATGGTATCTTTTGGTAAAGATAAATTAGCTTTCTTTCTTTTATCTGGAGTTAATGAAGTGTATTTTAAAGCATAACCCATGTATAATGATGAATTATAATCACTAATTTCAAAAAATGACCATAATATTAGCATGAACCATAAAACAAACAAAACATAGACATTAGGATATAAAGACAAACCCAAAAAAGCTAATATATGTAATATTAAACAGAAATATCCTGACATTGGCTTTCTAATAGAAAAAAATGGAATAAATGGGAAAAAAATTGCTATTAAATACTTCATTCTTAGTTCCGTATATGTTTACTTTATTTGTTTATAACTAAATAATTCTAGTATGATGCAAAGTGCTTATTGCTAAATGTAAAAAAATATACAGCTATAACACAACAACCCTTTCTCAAAATATAAAGAATTAGATTTACATAGTTTATTATAATCATATTTTATTATTATATCAATAATATTATAATTAAAATAGCTAACTTATTTTAATTGTATAATAGATTCCACAGGATAAATGTAGCAAACATTAACATACAATTCAAGTGATCATTTTTCAAAATATAAATCATTAGCTATACATTAATGCAAAAAAAGTGATTTGAAAAACAAACCACTTTTTTATACCTGCATAACAGACAATATAATAATTCAAACATATAATATAAAAAATTATCTTTTTGAAAATTGAAAGCTCTTTCTTGCTTTTTTATGCCCGTATTTTTTCCTTTCAACAACTCTAGAATCTCTAGTAATGAAACCTTCTTCTTTTAAGCTACCCCTATATTCAGGGTTATAAGCAAATAAAGCCTTTGATATACCGTGCTTAATGGCTCCTGCTTGTCCTGAAAGACCTCCACCTTTAACACTTACCACAACATCAAAATTATTTTCGGCATTAACAACCATAAAAGGTTGATTAACCAACATTCTTAAAACAGGGCGTGCTAAATATTGTTCAATGGTTTTATAATTAATTGTAATTTTACCTGTACCCGGTTTTAACCACACTTTAGCGATTGAGCTTTTTCTTTTACCTGTAGCATAAGCTCTACCTTGTGCATCTAAAACTTGCACATATACTTTATTTTGAGGTAAATTTTTATCTTCTACACTTAAAGATTTTAATTCTTGTAAAGAATCAAGTTTTTCTTTCATTCTTAAGACCTCTTGTTTTTAGTATTAAATTGAGCAACTTCTAAAACTATTGGTTGCTGAGCTTCATGTGGGTGAGTATCACCAGCATATATATGCAATCTTCTCATTTGAGCCCTTCTTAGTGGACCTTTACTGATCATTCTTTCAACTGCTTTTTCAATTAAGCGTTCAGGAAATTTACCAGTTAAAATATCACGCCAAGATTTTTCTTTTATTCCACCTGGATGACCTGTATGCCAAACAAACTTACCTTGCAATAATTTATTGCCAGTTACTTTTACTTTATCGGCATTAATAACTATTATGTTATCACCACAATCCATATGAGGAGCAAACATAGCCTTATGCTTACCTCTAATTCTATTTGCTATAATTACAGACAGCCTTCCTAGAACTAAATCTTTAGCATCTACTACGTACCACTTATTTTCAATCTCTGACAACTTTGGAGAATATGTTTTCATTTTTTCTTATACCTTTTATACAACAACACACAATGAAAGTATACTGTTAACTAATCTAACAATTTACATAAGCTATATTTTTTTAATTTGACACTATAAAACAACTCTAACTAAGTGTACATAACTACATAAGCACAAGTAAAAACAAATTTTATTCAAATTACAAACAATAAGCTATATCTTTAATTAGAACATTCTAAACTAACTATACAATAAAATCAAGTAAAATTTTATTAATATTAATTTTTTTTTTCTAACACTAATATCCGTTCAATATTTTGTATGTCTTTAACTATTTTTTTAACTGAAAAACCTTGTTTTATACTTATTTCTTTAACTAATTGAATTTGATTATAACCTACTTCTAAAAAAATAGTGCCACCTTCTTTTAATAGATGTTGCGCTGAAATTAAAATTGCTTTATAAAAATGTAAACCATTATCACCTGCAAATAATGCTATATGTGGTTCATAATTATAGACTGCAGATTCTAACTGTTCATCATTTTGGGCAATATATGGTGGGTTACTAACAATAGCATCTAAGCTATTTGCCTGAAAAGCAGAAACAACATCACTTTGTAGGAGTAATAATCTATTTTCTAAATATAATTTTTTACAATTAATTCTACTTACTTCTAAAGCCTGAAATGATACATCTACTGCTATCCCATACATAACAGAATACTCTTGCAAAAGTGATAAAATAATACAACCACTACCACAACCAATATCAGCTACTTTAATACTGATATTTGGTTCTCTGTAAACATCTAAAAATGATTCTATTAGTATTTCTGTATCTCTTCGTGGAATAAGCACTCTGTTGTCTACATAGAAATCATTCTTCCAAAAAGATTTAGAATTTAAAATATAAGCTAATGGTTCTAAACTGCTTCTTCTTGCTACCATCTGATTAATTATATGAATTTGTTCATTAGACACTTGAACAGTGTCGCATTTAATAAATTCTATATCTGAAATAGATAGAACATGCTTTAAAATCATTCTTGATTCTAAAAATGATTCCACTATTCCAGCATTTTTTAATTGAGCATTAATTTCTTTATGTTTATCTAGCAAACATAATAACACTTTAGTTTTCATTATAAGATAATTTAATAGCTTGATCTTCTGAAATTAAGCCATTAATCATTTCATCTAAATCACCTTCCATAAATTTATCTAACTTATATAAGGTTAAATTAATGCGATGATCTGTAACTCTGCCTTGTGGAAAATTATAGGTTCTAATGCGTTCACTACGATCACCGCTACCTATTTGTGATTTCCTTTCTGCTGATCTTTTATCTTCAACATCTCTTTTTTGCTTTTCATAAACCCTAGACATAAGAATCTTCATTGCTTTAGCTTTATTTTTATGTTGCGACCTTTCGTCTTGCTGAGCAACCACAATTCCTGTAGGAATATGGGTTATACGAACCGCAGATTCAGTAGTATTCACATGTTGTCCACCTGCCCCTGAAGACCTATAAATATCTATTCTTAAATCTTTGTCATCTATTTGAACATCTACCTCTTCTACTTCAGGTAGAACAGCTACAGTGGCAGCAGAAGTATGAATACGTCCATTACCCTCTGTATCGGGAACTCTTTGTACCCTATGCCCACCTGATTCAAATTTTAATCTGGCAAAAACTCCACGTCCATTAACCGATGCAATAACTTCTTTGTATCCACCAACTTCTGTTTCACTCATAGAAATAATTTCAACTTTCCATTTATTCACTTCAGCATAACGCATATACATTCTAAATAAATCTCCTGCAAACAATCCCGCTTCATCGCCCCCTGTGCCTGCCCTTACTTCTAAAATTGCACTCTTTTCATCATCTTTATCTTTTGGAAGCAATGCTATTTTTAAATTATGAGTAAATTGTTCTAAATCATTTCTAGCTACAGGAAGTTCGTCTTTAGCTATGTTTTTCAGTTCTACATCTATTGTTTTATCTTCTATTAAGTCTTCTAAGTCTTTAATTTCTTGTTCTTTAACCCAAACAATTTTAATTAAATCTACAAGTGGCGTTAAATTTGCATATTCTCTGGAAATATTTGTGTATTCAGCACCCAAAGAAGCTGGGTCTTGTGATAATTTATCTCCTAAATCATTATACTTTGCCACTAAAGATTTTAAATTATCTTCAAAACTCATCTATTCATTCCCTTGTACTTTGTACATACTATATTTGCTATTTAATAACTCTTCTATATTATTAAGCGAAAGAGTTATTTGCTCCATTGTGCTACTATCTTTTAATTTAAAATTATCTAAGCTATCATTGATTCCAATTATTGCACTAGCAAAATGAACTTCTGTATTAACTTTTTTTAATTTATTACTAATATCTTTACCCAGAATATTGTCTGTAGAGTAACCAATATTACGAACGAATTGGGCTAATTTTAGACCTTGAATGCTCTGTGTAGATTCTACAACTAAGGCAATAGACCTTTGATTACTTTTTTGCAGATTTAACATAAGTGCAAGGCGTTCAATGCCTCCTGCGAAGCCAAAAGCTCCGACCTTAGGACCATTCATGGAACCAATTAAATTATCATACCTTCCACCTGCAATTAAAGCCCCTTGTGCCCCCAGATCTGTTGTTACAAACTCAAATACTGTGTTGGTATAATAGTCTAGCCCTCTTACTAAGCGATGGTTTAAAACATATTTAATGTTCAAAGCATCTAAACCACCTTTAACCAAATTAAAATGTTCTTTATCTTTTTCTATTAAATAATCTAAAATTTTAGGAGCATTAATTATTATCTCTTGATCTTGTTCATTTTTTGAATCTAAAATTCTTAGAGGATTAACATCTAATCTTTTAAGAGAATCTTCCGACAAACTACCTTTTTTTTGTTCCAAGTAAGATAATAGTGCAACTTTATAATTATTTAATGACTCAATGGAGCCTATACTATTTAGATGTAATTCATAGTTCACTATTCCAAGTGTTTGTAATAAGTCATTAGCTAAATTAATAACCTCTACATCTGAAACCCAAGCATTTGTACCCAAATATTCAAAGCCTAACTGATGAAATTGTCTTTGTCGCCCTTTTTGTGGTCTTTCATAGCGAAACATTGGTCCAACATAGTACCATTTATGTGGCAAGGTGTGGCTTAATCCATTGCTAATTAATGCCCTTACAACAGAAGCTGTTCCCTCGGGTCTAAGTGCAATTTGTTCGTTGTTTCTATCTTCAAAAACATACATTTCCTTATTAACTATATCGCTAGTGTTACCAATATTTTTATGGAATACGTTGGCAAACTCTATAATTGGAGTTCTAATTTCTGAAAAATTATATTTTTGTGCCATTAAAACAGTAGCTGATTCTACCCTTTGAAATAAATTTACTTTTTCTCCATACAAGTCATGAGTACCACGAATATTTTTATAATCCATAGATATTCCTAAATATTTTTTTTACTAATATAGTGTTCCACTACCGATACCAAATGTTCTACTAAATTTTCATTGCTAACTTTATGGTCTTTTTCTCCCTTAATGTAAACCACATTTTCTTTATTGGTAATACCTACAATACCTATATCGCTATACATTGCTTCACCAATACCATTAACCACGCAACCCAAAATAGAAATAGTGATTGGCTCTTTAATATAAGAAAGCCTTTCTTCTATTTCAGCTACAATTTTCACTACATTAAACCCTTGCCTTGCACAAGATGGGCATGAAATTATTTTAACCCCTCTACTCCGTAAATTTAATGTTTTTAGCATATCAAAACCCACCTTTACTTCCTCTACAGGGTCGGCAGATAAAGAAACTCTTAATGTGTCGCCAATTCCTTGCCAAAGTAAAGAACCAATACCAATACTAGATGCTACAGTACCTGCCCTTAAAGTACCTGACTCTGTAATTCCTAAATGTAATGGATAATCATACTTTTGTGAAAAAAGTTCATAAGACTGCCTTGCTAAAAAAACATTAGAAGCCTTAACACTAATTTTAAAATTAAAAAAATCAGCATCTTCCAAAATTTTTATATGATTTTCGGCACTTTCTAGCATTGCCTCAGCGGTAGGACTTTTATATTTATCTATTAAATAAGGCTCCAAAGATCCAGAATTAACACCAATGCGTATAGATAAATTATGATCTTTGGCTGCTTTTACAACTTCTTTTACTTTATCAATAGAGCCAATGTTTCCCGGGTTAATGCGTAAGCAAGACGCTCCAGCTAAAGCCGCTTCAATTGCACGTCTATAATGAAAATGTATGTCGGCTACAATTGGAACATTTACGGCTTTAACAATAGATTTTAATGCTTCTGTAGATTCTTTATCGGGGCAAGAAACCCTAACTATATCTGCTCCTGCTTCTTCAAGTGCTTTGATTTGATTAATAGTGCCTTGAATATCAATTGTATTAGTATTTGTCATAGACTGAACACTAATTATGTTATCACCACCAATTAGCACCTTACCAACGTTTACAACACGTGTTTTACGCCTAGGAATCTTGTAATTGTACTGCATGAAATTCTTTCTTAATTAATTTACCGCATATGTTTTTAATAAAGCTTCTACATCTAATGAAATATTAGATAAAACAACGCTACGTCTTTTATTACTTTTTAAAAATAGATCTTTACCATCTACTACCAAAGACACTGCTTTGTAGTTACCTACATTCATAGATATACCTTCAACGCCCGGAATTTCATATACACTGCCCGATGTAAAAATTTTATCTAAATAAACAATTTTACTATCTTCAGTTTTATAAATTTGCACCCAAACATCTTCTTTAAAAGTGATGGTAATTTTTTTGTCTATGGTTTCTTTTGGCCACTTTGAATAAATAATATCTTTTAACGGCTCTTCTTGCTCTTGAACTGATTTAGCTTCGTCAACTTTAATATTGCTATCTACAGTTTCAGATTTCATCTCTTTATTATTTGAATCTTTTTCACGAGCATTAGAATCAACAATAACAAATTGATCGCTTTTCATAATAGATTGTAGTCTATCATCTTTACTAATGGGAATAGTTTCTTCATTGCTAGTAGAATCAGAATCTTTAAAAGCATAAGATATTATTAAAACTAATCCAATAATAATCACTGCCAATGCCACTAAAAATAATAAATTTACAGACTTATTATTTTTAGAACCAAGACTAACCTCTGCTGTAGTATGTTTATATGCATTATTTGACGCAGATAATTCCTTATTCTTATCACTATGTGCATGCCCCATATGTTTTGTAGATTTACTGTTTCCTAGCATATCTGAAGCACTTTTTTTCAAATTATAAACTAATGAATAACGCTCATCTAGTGGTGTATTCAAATAATCTCTATCTTCATAATGTGGGTCTTCAAAATTATAAGTAGAATCAACTTTTTTAACCAAATCTTCTACCTGAGCCAAGCCCAAAAAGTTGGCATACGACCTTAAATAACCAAGTGCATAAGTTCTTTCAGGCAATAGATGATACTCTTCGCTTTCAAGAGCTTTAATATAATCGGCAGAAATATAAATAGCTTTAACAACATCTTCTACTGTTAATTGTTTTTCCAGACGATTCATTTGCAAGTATTTACCAACACTAACAACTGCTTCTCTCTCTTTAACAGAACCATTTTTTATAGACATTAAAATTCCTCGTTTTCTTACCTAATTATTTACTTAAATACTCTCTGGCAGAAGCTACCATGTTTTCTACAACATCTGAAACACTAGAAATAGATTTAACCATGCCTACGCTTTGACCAGCCATTAAAGAACCATTAACAACGTCTCCATCTATAACTGCTTTTTTTAATGCACCAACCCAATAATGTTCTATTTTCATTTGAGCATCATACTTAGATAAATTGCCCGACTTATATTCTTCTACTACCAACTTTTGTAAATCTAAAAAATCTTTGGTTCCCTTATTAACAATAGCACGTACAGGAATTACAGAAAATTCGTTATCTATTTGTACTGTTGGTTGAGCATCTTTTGCCGAGGCTTTAATAAAGGCATTTTTAAAATTATCATGGGCAATAGATTCATTTGTACAAACAAATGCTGTGCCTAATTGTACTCCGCTAGCTCCCATTTCAATAATAGATGCCATCATTTCTCCGTTGCCAATACCTCCCGCAACAAAAATGGGAACATCTTTAATTTCTGGTAAAATTTCCTGCATTAAAACAGATGTAGAAACAGGACCAATATGTCCTCCTGCCTCTGAACCTTCAATAATTAATGCATCTACCCCTGTTTTTATTAATCTTTTACCCAATGAAGCATTGGGTGTAAAGCACATTACTTTAATGCCATGATCTTTTAATTGTTTAATAATTGTGGACGATGGAAAGCCTGCTGCAAAAACTATATGGCTTACTTTTTCTTCTATGCAAACATCAACTAATGCTTGTAAATCTGGGTGTAAAACTATTAAATTTACACCGAAAGGGTTTTTAGTTTTAGCTTGTGTATCTTGAATCATTTTTCTTAACAAAGTAACGTCCATAGAACCGCCTGCAATAACACCGAATGCACCTGCATTAGAGATAGCAGAGACCAAGTTACTTTCAGACACCCAAGACATTGCCCCGCCTAAAATTGCATATTTGGTTCCTAAAAAATCTTTTCCTTTTTGCCATAAAACATCTAAATTAACCATTTCTTTCCTTTTTAAATTATCATTAAACAGACAAAACATTGTATGATTTACACATAGCACTATTATATCATTTTTCTCTAAAAATAAAAACATGTTTTTTATAGTTGCATATTTTACAAAGATAATGAATAATATTTATAATAAATAATATAAAATATTCATCTTAAAGGAATGCCTAAAGCATGACACACTCTGTAAATAATGATGAAATAAATAAATTTTCTAGCCTATCTAAAGACTGGTGGGATTTAAACGGAAAATTCAAAATCTTTCATAAATTTAATAAGGCAAGAATACAGTTTATTCATGAAACTTTAACGAATAAATATCCTCAATTAATGCAAAATACAATTAACATGATAGATATCGGTTGTGGAGTTGGTGTTTTAGCTGAAAGCTTATTACAAAACATATCTTGGAATAATAGCACCGTCTTAACTGGAATTGATGCCTCGCCCGATGTGATTATAGAAGCAAAAAGACACTCAAAAGAAAATAATCTTAATATAAATTATATACATAAAACAGCGGAAGATGTTCTAGTTGAAAATCCTAATACCTATGACATTGTTTTTATTATGGACGTTATTGAGCATGTAGACAACTTGCCCGAATTTTTACATACTGTTTCTAAACTTTTAAAACCAAATGGCTTAATTTTTGTTTCTACTTTATCTAAAAATATTAAGTCTTTAGTTCTTGCTAAGTTCATGGCAGAATATGTATTGAATTGGGTGCCTAAAGGAACTCATGATTTTAAGAAATTCATTACACCTAGCACCTTAAATAATTTAATGCAAAATAATCATCTATCTCTGGTTGAGCAAAAAGGCATAGACCTGAATTTACTGAATAATAGTTGGCAACTAGCTAATAATATTTCTATTAATTATATTGCTTGCTACCAACTAAGGAGCTAAATTTTATGAATTTTTACAATATTACTTTTTCTGTGAACCGAAGCTACTTATTATTTGCATGCGTTACTTTGTATTCACTTTTAGAAAACAATAAACATTCATTTTTTAATGTTTACATTTTACATAATAATTGTTTAGATAATAATGAAATAAGCAGTCTTTGTAAAAAACACCCGCTTAATAACTTTACTAATTTTAAAATTCATTTGGTTGATGTTTCTAAATCTTTTGATTTTTCTCAATTTCAGGAGTTGAAACATTGGTCGGTAGATATTTACTCTAAAATATTTCTACCAAATTTACTTCCACAAGTTGATAAAATTCTGCATTTAGATGCTGATGTGTTAGTTCTTAAAGATATTTCAGAATTATTGAACACTAACATGCACAACGTTTTATACTGTGGTGATAATGCAGTTGGTATTAATAGTAATGGAAACACATGGTTTAATGCGGGGGTATCTTTACATAATTTAAAATTAGCTAGAGAATTGAGAGTAGTAGATAATTTATTAGAATACATTGTTAAAAATAATCACACAGAAGAATTAGCTATTAATTTATTATACAAAGAGCGAATTAAATTTTTTCCAAAATCATATATATTAACAACGCATGTGGTAGATAATTTTAAAGAAGATTTTAATTTAATTAAAATTATTCACTTTGTTAATCCTAAGCCATGGCTATTAGACCGAAGTAAAACTAATTTAAAAATAAAAAGCATCAAACCATATTATCCATATTTAGAAAAGTTTATGCAAAGTAAATATAAATTACATTTTAAAATACTAACTTTATATGCTTTCACCCTTGCTCCTATAATTAGTTCTTATGAAAGAAGAATAATTCATTTAATTGAAAAAGTTTTAAAAAGAAAAAAATCGGTTGTAAAATCAACCTTGCTTACCAAAATGATTTATAAATATTCAATTATCGGTAAGTAATTAAACATGGCTCTAGATAACTTTTTTGTAAAAAAAGGACAATAAAGCATTCTAAAGCAATGCTTTCAATAATAATTATGCCTACAATTAAGTAGTATAAGTAACCTTAGCTAACCTAGTAGAACAAAGTAATTTGTACTTTATAAAAACTATTGCTTTAACAAACCATCTAATTTACCAGCTGTATCCATAGCGTATAAGTCATCACAACCGCCTATGTGAACATCATTAATGAAAATTTGTGGAACAGTTTTTCTGCCACCACTTCTTGTGAGCATTTCTTTTAATTTTTCTTGATTGGATTCAATATTATATTCTACAATACTATCTTCAACACCTTTTAATTTAAGGAGTTGCTTTGCTTTTACACAATATGGGCAAATATTTTTACTATATACTTCTACTTTAAGCATGATAATATCCTTTTTTTATTTAATCTGTTCAATATATAAATAATTAGTTACATAAGGTGAAGTGTAGATATACTACATAAACCGATATGCGACAACGTTCTCAAATTATAAAGAGCCATCTAAATAGATAAACTATTTTAATTTGACACTAGGAGCATAAGGTGAAGTGTAGATATACTACATAAACCGATATGCGACAACGTTCTCAAATTATAAAGAGTTTATCTATACACATTTAAGTATACCATCTACCCTTGCAAATGACAATACTTTTACTTCTTTTGCCCCATATTTTTTCAACACTTTGGCACACTCATTTACTGTTGTACCTGTTGTTATTACATCATCTATTAATAAAATTGTTTTATTTTCAATTATTTTTCTATATTTTTTATTGCATGAAAAACTCTGTTTTAAGTTTTTTAGTCGCATAGACAATTTTAATAATTTTTGCATTTTAGTATATCTTGTTTTATATAAGGCTAAATTATTAATTTCCATGTTTAATTGCTTGGCAATGTAATTACCTAGAATACTCATATGATTATACTGCCTTAAAAATAATTTAAAATAGTGAATTGGCACAGGGATAATAATATCTACTTCTTGTAAATTTAATGCTTTACGTATTTTATCTATTAAAAAACTGCTCAAAAGTACTTTTAAATGCAACGAATCGTGATTCTTAAATTGATGAATTAATGAATACACCATATCATTATAAACTACACAATAATCTATACTATCAAAGTAATATTCATTACCAACACAATTAGCACATAAGCCTTGAAATCCTATATCTTTATAATAGAAACCACACTTATTACAATAGTTGTTCATAGCAAAAATTATCTTAGAATAACACTTACTGCATAAACCTCTATTTATAGTTGTAACTTTACAATTATCACAAGACGGCTGATATAATAAACTTAAAAATTTTTTCATTGATTGTTACATCTATTTAATGTTATATTAAATGATTGTTAGTTGTATTGGCAAATTTTAACTTAGAAGATACCACAAAATGAACATTTTTAATACTAAATTATTAAAAATTAGGCGTAATGCCATTGCTAAGCATTTAAAAGATCACAACTTTTTTAGGGTTGAAATCCTTAGCCGAATTGTTGAAAGAATAGATGAAATTAAACAAAATTTTCCTAATGTTTTAGAAATTGGTTCATCTATTGGGGAACTATCTGAAGTACTGCACAACAATCCTAAAATTACCCATATCACCCAAACAGATATTGCTTGCAATGTGTTAAAACATAATAATCAAAGTGGCAACAAATTGGTTGTTG
>CANHGT010000012.1 GCA_947460385.1 Alphaproteobacteria bacterium | reverse complement strand
TATGGTAATTATCCATTATTATTTAGTTTAATTAATAAAGTATTTATTGTTGTGCCTCTTTTATATGTTGTAGTAAATTTTAGCAAGTTAAGTATTTCTGGGGTAATTATTGTAGAGTGCATAGGATATATATTGAATTTTTGCATATATTATATTATGTACAGAAAAATAATGAAAAAGGGTGTTCTTTAACTTTTATATAAAAAGCCCATTCAGAGATGATAGTGCTAAAGCTTGATTATAAATAACATAAGAGGGTTACAAATGGCTGTAACCCTCTTAGTTTTTCTGCTGTTTTTAAAAATAAAAGTAATTTTTTATTTATTTTCTTTCATTTGAAGCTGTGGTTTTATTTTTAAAAATTTACGATAATGTAATAATGTATCTTCATTCTTTGGATATACCCAAATATCTGTACGGTATTTTTTTGGATATACGTTGCTGTTATTAAAAGGCTGTACTGTATCTACATATATAACATCATTTTCTGTTAAATTTTTTGCTTGTTCTTGAATTTTTACAAAATAATTTTCGTATGCAGACTTCATAACCACTGATCTTACAATATAATGATTATAAAAATTCACAAACAATATAACAAATACAATTAAAAAAGCAGGATACAGAAATATTTTTTTATATTTATTTGATAAAGAAACATCTATACAGTTTATAATCATCATTAAAGATATAATAAATAAGGTCATAACAAATATAAAATGTCTTATTGCTAAATAATCAGCTTTAATAAACATTATTACTCCAAATAAAAATAAAAATAATATTAACAAACTTTTTAATAAAATTAAATTGTTATTTAATATAAGTACATTAAAACTTTTATTTTTTATTATTAAATAAATACAATATATAAAAGTAAATAAAATAAGAAAAAGGTAAACATACAACATATATATTCCTACAATCTGTTTTATTAAATTATATATATTATTTATCTTTGACCATTCAATAGGTTGATGTCCTAAGATCTTTGTTTTAAAAACAAACATCATTAAATAATACGATATAAAGGTAAGGATAATATAAGCCATATGGATAAATGGAATTTTTTTATATCTGTATACATAAAATAAAACACTTACACTAGATGCTATTAACCATAAAGGAACAGAAGTATAAGAAGAAAAACCCAGTGGATAAACAGATAACAACATTAATAAAATCATGACATATTTATTTAAGAAAACATCTTTACCCTGAAGCAAATAATAAAATGGTATAAAACAGGCTAAAATAATTAAAACTGAACCAGTATGGATATAAGCAGCATCTAGCGATAAATTAGCTTCCCAAGTACCAAATTTTAAATACAATAAAAATATTAAAACATAATATATGGTATCTTTTATTTTGGTTGTAGAGTTAAAAATATTTCTAGAAAAACTATAAAAGAAAATTAAATAACAATTTAACAGAATTATTAAAGTAAGCATAATAGATGAAAAAGTTTTAAACTTTATAATATTAATTACTAACTTCCAAGCAATTATTGGGTTACCACCATAAAAACTCCACCCAAAAAAATCAGTTGGTATATATATATCATCACCAAAATAAGGAAAAGTTGAGATTGTTAAAAAAAATAGCATGCCAAGAATGACAACGCACGTTAAAAAAATGTAATTATTATTTATAAAAGTTGTTAATTTATTCATATTTTGCAAACCTTAATATTTATATTATTTGCTACTATTTACCAACACAAAAATTACTGAATATTTTGCCTAAAATTTCTTCAATTTCAAAATTACCAAAGATTCTCCCTAAAGAAGAAAGGCTTAGCCTAATATAGTAAGACAATAATACTATATCTTGAGACTTATTAAAAGAATTTTCTAAATTTGATAATGTTTCTTTTAATATTTCTTCATGTCGTTTTTGCAATACTACCGAGTTTTCTTTTAAACCACTGATTGCTATTAATTTTTCTTCTATTTTAGCTTTTAAAAGATCTAAGCCTATATTTTCTTTTAATGATATTGCACATACTTCAAAATTTACATCTAAAGCTTTATTGCTAGTTAAATCTATTTTATTAAGCACAAAAATTGTATCATTATCTATTACCACATTTAATTCATTACTTAAAACAATACTTTCAGGAGTAAATATTACAATTTTAATGTCTGATGTTATTGCTTTCTCTATGGCTCTTTTAATGCCTTCTTTTTCTATTATTTCTTCAGTTTCTCTTATGCCTGCTGTATCTGATATTAACACAGGAAAACCTGCAATATCTAAGTAAGTTTCTACAATATCTCTTGTTGTGCCTGCAATTTCTGATACTATTGACACATTTTTATTAGACAAATAATTAATTAAGCTAGATTTACCAACATTAGGTGAACCAACAATAGATATTGTTATGCCATCTTTTATTTTATTAATTTTATTACTACCTTGTAACTCTTTTTTTATTTCTAATACCAGTGCATCTATTTGTTTAAAAGCTATGGTAAATGTATCTTCTGGTATTTCTTGGTCGGAAAAATCTATAGTGGCTTCTACAAGGGCTAAAATATTTTTAAGTTCTTCATACCATTTTAAATATGTACTTTCTACCTCACCATTTAAAGAGCGTATAGCTTGTTTTCTTTGTTGATAGGTCTCTGCATTTATTAAGTCTAAAATGCCTTCTGCGGTTATTAAATCTAGCTTATTATTTTCAACAGCTATTTGTGTAAATTCACCCCTATTTGCAATGTAATGATTATTAAATAAAGCTAAAGCATCTAGCATTTCCTTTATAACAGCAAGAGAGCCATGAATATGATATTCAACTAAGTCTTCCCCTGTATAACTATATGGAGCTTTAAAATAAATCACTATGGCGTTATCTATTATTTCTTCATTTACATAAATATTAGATAAAGTAGCTTTATTGGGAATAAAATTATCTTTTTTAGTTAAAATCTTTAAAGATTTTAAAGATTCAATGCCTGAAACCCTAATTATAGCAATGCCAGATTTAGCATAAGGGGTTGAAAGAGCATAAATTGTTCTACCCATTTTTTAACTCTGTTTAAAAGAAAAATGTTTTAATATAAAATAAGTAATACACGGAATAATAAAAGTACAAATTAATTGCCCTATATATGGGGTTAATTTTACTACACTAACCAATACATATAATAATAAAGCATTTAAAAAATATATAAAAATATAGGTAATATAGGTTTTAGGTAATTCTTTTTTAATACTACCTGTACTTCTAAAAACAAAAAATCTGAATAAAAAAAAAGAACATGGAACAGATAAAATGTATGTAATAAATAAAATGGTATTATAAGATAGATAATTTTGTAAAAAATAATAAGATACGGCAAATATACTATAAGCAAAAACTGTATTGTAGCCACCTACCAATAAATATCTTATAGGTTGATGAAGTTTAAACCATAAACTTAATATTTTATTAATCATTTTTATTTACTTATATGCACCTGAACTATAATGTAATTCATAAGAATGGCTATATATTTCTATAATATTGCCAAAAGGGTCTTCCATATACACCATAGCATAAGGTTTTTCTTTAGGGTAGTAATACCTAATTGGCATTCTTTGTTTGCCACCATGTTCCACTATTTTTTTAGCTAAGCCTTCTACATCGGGATCTTGTACACAAAAATGGAACACTGATGGTCTATATGGGGTAAATTCGGCATTCACTTTTGGTGTTTGTGGAAATTCAAACAACTCTATGCCAATTTTATCGCCCGTTGACATATGAGCAATTTTAAACTCTTTAAAACCTTCACCAAAAACATCTATGCACATTTGCCCAATAGCTGTGTCTTTTTCTTCCTTTACTAATGTTGGTGCCATAATAACATACCAACCCATAACACTTTTGTAAAAATCTACAGCCTTTTCAATATCGGTTACACTAATACCAATATGTGAGAAATTACGAGGATAAACCATATTATTAACCTGTTTTATGAATTCATATTTGTAAAAAAGTCGTTATTATTTTTATAAACTTTCATTTTATCTAATAAAAATTGAATTGATTCCGTAGTACCCATTTGCATTAAGATTCTACGTAACATCCACATGCGAGATAAACTAGCACTATCTACTAATAATTCTTCTTTTCTTGTACCAGATTTTGTTATATCAATTGATGGAAACAAGCGTTTATCGGAAGTTTTTCTATCTAAAATTATTTCAGCATTACCTGTTCCTTTAAATTCTTCAAAGATAACATCGTCCATTCTTGAGCCAGTTTCTATTAATACGGTTGAAATAATTGTTAAAGAACCACCTTCTTCTATATTACGTGCTGCACCAAAAAATCTTTTTGGTCTTTGTAAAGCATTGGCATCTACACCACCTGTTAATACTTTTCCAGATGATGGAATAACAGTGTTATAAGCCCTTGCTAGTCTTGTAATTGAATCAAGTAGTATAACTACATCTTTTTTGCTTTCCACAAGTCTCTTGGCTTTCTCTATAACCATTTCAGCTACTTGAACGTGCCTTATTGCTGGTTCGTCAAAAGTTGAACTAATTACTTCACCCTTAACATTACGCATCATGTCGGTTACTTCTTCAGGTCTTTCATCTATTAAAAGAACTATTAAATAACATTCAGGGTGGTTAACAGAAATAGCATTAGCTATATTTTGTAACATAACTGTTTTACCTGTTCTAGGTGGAGCAACAACAAGTGCTCTTTGACCTTTACCAATAGGGCTAATTAAATCTAGTATTCTACCTGTATAATCTTTGCTTGGGCTATCTTCAATTTCCATTAAGAGCCTATCTTCAGGATATAGAGCTGTTAAATTATCAAAATTTAATCTTTGCTTTAGTGATAATGGATTATCAAAATTAACTTTATTAACTTTTAGAAGAGCAAAATATCTTTCACCTTCTTTTGGAGACCTAATTTCACCCTCTACGGTATCACCAGTTTTAATACCCATTTTCCTAATTTGATTAGGAGAAACATAGATATCATCGGGTCCGGGTAAATAATTTGATTGTGGAGATCTTAAAAATCCAAAACCATCTGCTATAACCTCAAGTACACCTTCACCTATAATTGTAATGTTTTTTTCTGCTAATTTTTTTAGTATAGCAAACATAAGGTCTTGTTTTTTAAGGTCTGAAGCATTTTCAACTTCTAATTCTTTAGCATATTCAACTAAATTAGGCAAAGACTTAGACTTAAGATCATTTAAGTTATTAATGTTAATATCCATAAAACACTCTTTTAAAAACTATTGTAATTTATTATTAACTAATTTCAGAAAATTATTTGATTTTATTTAAAAGAAAAAATAATACAATAGAAACAATAATTGATATTTAAACAAAAATCAATATAAATAATATATATAATATATATATATAATATATCTTTATAGATTCATTTATATTTATATAGCATCATAAAGTGTTTATTAAATTTTTATTAACAAAATTATCCACATAGATTTACTATATACATCAATTATTATTGATTGTTTTCACCATTTACTTATAAAATTTTACACATGTTTATAACTATGTTAATATTTTGTATGATAAAAGTGGAGAAATCTATTATAATAATTTATTAACAGTACTACTAACAATCTATTAACATTATTATTAATATTATGGCTTATACCCTATTAGGTTCCAACATTTCTTACTCATTATCACCAAAAATATATGGCTATTTTATGAACTTATACCAAATAGAATCATCTTATAGCATTACAGATATTAATTTACCATCTTTAAATGAAAATTTTATTAATAATATGGTAAAAAATAATATTAAAGGATTTAATGTTACCAAGCCTTTTAAGGAGGTTATCTTAAAGTATTTAGATGAATTATCAGATGAAGTTAAATTTATTAACGCAGTGAATATGGTATCTATAAAAAATAGTAAATTGATTGGTTACAATACCGATTATTTAGGATTATTAGACAGTTTTTTACATTATAACTTAGAGATAGTTAATAAAAAAATATTGATATTAGGTGCAGGTGGTGCATCTAAATCTTTAATTTATTCTTTAAAAAATAAAAACAATAGTTTTTCTATAATAAATCGTAATATTAATAATGCTATAAACATTAAATTATTATTTAATAAAGAGAATATTCAGGTAATAAATACCTGTTCTGATATTAATTATGATATTATTTTTAATGCCACAACCCTAGATGTAAACAGTTTAATATCAATGTACAATATAGCATTAAATAGTAAAAGTATTGTTTACGACTTAAATTACTATTATAATAATGATGATTTTAAAAAGTATTGTAATAAATTAAATGTTGTTTTTATTGATGGCTTATTTATGTTAATATATCAGGCAGTTCATAATTTTAATATATGGTTTGGTATAAAGCCAAAAATTAATGATACTCTTATAAATGTATTAAAATCATGATAGTAGTAGGAATAACAGGATTAATAGGTTCTGGTAAAAGCACTGTTTCTTGTATTTTTATAAAAAATACAAAGGTCTATTTTTTTAATAGTGATTTATATGTGAAAAAGCTAACATTAAAAAATAAATCTGTTCAGAAAGAAATATATCATTTTTTCCCTAATTGTTTTATAGAAGGTGTTTTAGATAAAAATATATTTCGTAAGCTAGTATTTAGTAATTACAATGAAAATATTAAGATTTTAGAAAGGATTTTTCATAACAGAGTAATAAAGAAAATTAAACAATTTATCTTTTTAAAAAAATTGTTATTTTGGAAAAAAAGTATAATTTTACTAGAAGTTCCCTTGTTGTTTGAAAGTAAAATTAATAAATTATGTAACTACAACATACTTGTTATTTGTAGTACAAATGTTCAAGAAGAAAGAGTATTAAAGAGAGATAAAATAGATATTAATACATTAAATACTATAAGAATAAAGCAAGGTGATAATAACAGTAAAATAGATCAAGTTGATTTTATTATTAATAACAATGATGATTTATATTGCTTAGAACAACAAGTTAAAATAATTATAAATAAGATAGCTAAATGTTGAATAAAAAAATTATATTAGATACAGAAACAACAGGACTTAGTGCGAATAATGGAGATAAAATTGTTGAAATAGCTTGTATAGAATTATTAAATGATAAAGACTTTGGAGCAAGTTTTCATTACTATATAAATCCTGAACGTCATATTCCAATTGAATCTACCAATATTCATGGTATAACTAATGATAAAGTTGCTGATTCTAAAAAATTTGTAGAAATATATGAAGAATTAATTGAATTTATTGGTGATTCTCAAATAATAGCCCATAATGCAGAATTTGATAGGGGATTTATAAATGCAGAGTTTAGGCATATAAATAAGGCAGAAATTCCCAAATCTAAATTTATAGATACTTTAACTATGGCAAGGGAAAAATTTCCTAGAGAAAAAGTTAGCTTAGATCATTTATGTAATAAATTTAATATAAGTTTAGAAAGTAGAAAAGACTATCATGGAGCATTAATAGATATAGTTTTACTTGGTGAAGTATACTTAAACTTAATTAAAGGACAAAGCAATATTTTTGACGATAATAAATTAGAAAAAAATAATTTAGAAGAAAAAATAGAACAAATTGTGTATGAAAACACTAATTTTATTAAAAGAGAAGTACTAATACAAGCTAATGAAGAATTAAAACATAAAGATTTTATTAATAGTAAAATTAAAAATGCAACTTGGTTTAAATAAATATATTAAATTAATTTTTAAAAAGGAACTTTCTAATGCAAGAAATATTGAAATATTTAGATATCATAATAATATCCATACTTGTTATTTTTCTATTAATTACCCTTAGAAGATTGTTAGGTAAAAAAGTTGGTTATATACGCACTAAGCCAATTGGTAGCTTAAGTGATAATACAGATATAATTAAAAACGATGAAAGTAAATTAAATTCTAAAGAAAAATCAGAAAACATTGAAAATATAAACTATCCAGAGGGCAGTTTATCTTATAAAATAGAATTATTAAAACAAAAAGATGGATTTGATCCAAAGCAATTTATAGAATCAGCTAAAAAAGCATTTACAATGATAGTTAATGCCTTTGTAAAAGGTGATATAGCTACCTTAAAACCATTTTTAACCGACGACATTTACAATAATTTTGTTAAAAGCGTAGAAAATAAAGAAATTAATCAAAATATTCATGTAGAAATTAAAGAATTTATGATAGTTGATATTTACGATTTAGAAATAGATAGCCAAGATAATGCTAAAATTGTAGTAAAATTTTTTACAAAACAAATTAGAAAAGCCTATGATGATATTGTTGAAATAAATAATTTATCTAGGGCAGATATTAAAGAATATTCAGAATCTTGGATTTTTGTGAAAAATTTAAAAGATAACACAAGTATTTGGAAATTATCTAACACTAAAATGTAAAATATGAAAGAATTTATTACTAGTAAATTTGATGAAGATTTATGGAATAGAACTATAGAACACTATAAGCCTTTGAAAAATAAAAAGGATTATATAGATAAAACTAATCCAAAAGTAGTAATTAAAGTTAGTAATAAACCACCACTTATTAAAAATACACAAACTACAGTTTCTAATTTTACTTATCAAGATATGAAAAAAATAAGAAGAAATAAGGTTTTTGTAGAAAAAACTTTAGATCTTCATGGTTATTATGAAAAAGAAGCGTTTGAAGTTTTTAAAAATTTTATATCATCTGCTTACCACAATAATATGAAATTAGTTTTAGTTATTACAGGCAAAGGAAAAACTTCTAATACCTCTACTTATGGAGGAGTTTTAAAAAATGCTTTTTTAAAATGGGCTATTAGTGATGAGTGCAGTCCTTATATTGTATCTTACAATGAATCTTTACCTTGTGATGGTGGCAATGGAGCATACTACATCTATTTAAGAAGAAAAAAGTAACAAGGGTTGCAAAACATGATATCTAATATTCAAACAGTAGCTTTTGAAGGAATTAAAGCAAGTAGTGTTGAAGTACAAGTGAGTATAAGTTCAGGGCTTCCTGTATTTAATATTGTGGGCTTGGCCGATAAAACTGTTTCTGAAAGTAAAGAAAGATTAAAAGTAGCTTTTTCAAGTATTGGGCTTGCTATGCCTGCGAAAAGGATAATTGTAAATTTATCGCCTGCTGATTTAAGCAAAGAAGGAAGTCATTTTGATTTACCAATAGCTTTGGCAATTTTAGGTGCTATGGAGATGTTTGATAAAAATTTGTTAAGTAAATATGTAGCACTGGGCGAAATAGCTTTAGATGGAACTATTAAACCTGTTAATGGTGTGCTTGTGGCTTCTTTATTTGCTGTAGATAATAATAAAGAGTTAATTTTTCCTGCAGAACAAACCCAAGAGCTATTTTTATTAAAAGATGTTATAACAGCTATTCCTGTACATAATTTATTAGATATTATTAAGCATATTTCAGGTTCTTATAAAATTAATTTTAATGCTAAAGAGCTAACAAATACCAATGTTAGCACCAACAATTTTGTTGATATTGCCTCTATTTGTGGGCAAGAAAGTGCAAAAAGAGCTTTAGAAATTGTGGCATCAGGCGGGCATAATTTATTAATGATTGGACCTCCGGGCAGTGGTAAATCTATGTTGGCTAATGCACTGGGTGGCATTTTGCCTAGGGTTACACCTAAAGAAGCCCTAGAAATTTCATTAATTTATTCTGTAGCAGGAGAATTAAAAGGTAAATCTATAGCTACTGAGCGACCGTATCGTTCACCCCATCATTCTGCTTCTATGCCATCTTTGGTTGGGGGTGGAAGTAAAGCAAGACCGGGTGAAATTACTTTAGCCCATAATGGAATCTTGTTTTTAGATGAGTTAGCTGAATTTAATAAGGTTATTTTAGACAGTTTAAGACAACCCCTTGAAACAGGAACCATCAATATTTCAAGAGTTAATTCTCATGTTTCATATCCTGCTAATTTTCAACTTATTGGGGCAATGAACCCTTGTAGATGTGGATATTTTGGCGAGGGCGACCGTGAATGTAGTAAGGCTCCTATTTGTGCGGAAAACTATCAAAGTAGAATATCTGGTCCAATATTAGATAGAATAGATGTAGTAATTGAAGTTCCTGAAGTTAATGTGCGTGAATTACAAAATAAGGCAACAGAAAAGCTATCTAATAAAATAAGAGATAAAGTAGAACAAGCCCGTGAGTTGCAACGTCAAAGATACTACAATTATGGTATTACCAACAATGCGGCTGCTACCAGCGATATACTAGAAGAAACATCACATTTACAAAGTAATGCTAGAGATTTACTAATAGATAGTACGGAAAAAATGAAGTTATCTACTAGGGGATATTTCAGAGTTATTAAAATTGCCCGAACTATTGCCGATATGGAACAATCTAAAAATATAGAAAAATATCATGTGGCAGAAGCAATTGGTTATAGAAGAATCAACTATTATCATAAATCTTTAGAGAAAAACTATTAATGGTATTAAGTGAAAAATTTTATAATAGGTTTATTAACTATGGATTTGATGCTTATATTCAAACATTTAAAGATTATTTTCATAATATTCCACAAGAACAACAAAAAACAGATTTACAGGCACTTTGCAACAATTTAGATTCTACAAGCGTTGAAAATGTAGAAAGACTGTTATTTTTAATGAAAAAACTTCCCCTACCATCTAAAGACTTCTTAGTAAAGTATGATAGTATCTACAGCGAAAAAGAACAAAGAAAAATACGGGAAGAGCAAAAATTTAATGCCACCATAGAGCAAGTAAGAAAACGCTATCATTTTAAAGACTATCATAATATAGAAATGAATGTTTTTAAGTATCATTGTGGGTTAAAATTACTACCAAAAGATGTTTTATCTACCATAAAAGATGGAATTGCCATTGATGTTGGTGCATTTATTGGGGATTCAACAGTTATTATAAACAAATATCGCCCTAAAACAATTATTGCCTTTGAGCCAAACTCTGTAAATTTTCAAGAATTACAACAAACTATAGTCAATAATAGTTTGCAAGAAAAAGTTGTAGCTGAAAATTACGGCATAGGTTTAGTGAATGATAAAAAAACCATGTATTATCTTTCAAATAAAAAAAATCATGGGGCATCGTTTGTATTTAAGGCTTTTCATAGCGTTGAAGAAACGGTTAATATAATTAACTTAGATGAATATTATGGTATACAAAAACATAATAATTTAGTATCTTTAATTAAAATAGATGCCGAAGGTATGGGTCTGGCAGTTGTAAAATCTTGCAAAGAGCTTATAAAAGCACATAAACCCATAATTATATGTAGCATTTATCATAACATAGAAGAACTAATGTATGTTAAAACATATTTGGAAAGTTTTTTAATAGATTATCATTTTCAAATATTTTCCCTGAATGAGCAATTTGTATTAAAAGAATTAACGTTAATAGGATATAAAAATGTTAAATAGGCTATATAATATATTTAAAGAAGAGTTACGCTTTATAAAAGATTCTTTAGTAGAGTTAAAAAATCATGCTGGAGCCGATTTAAAAGTAAATGGTGTATGGTATTGCTTTATATTTGCCATCCTGTTCATTTTTTTAAGAGAGTTTATTGTTGATATGATCGTTTATAATGATTTCACTGCTTCTTGGTTCCCTTATTTATATAGCAACACCATTACTCCTAAAGTAAAACAATATGGTGCAATTGTTAATGATCAAAGATTCATGTATTATTTATGGATATGGTTTTGCTATATAGTAAAATTACCCCTTAGTTTTATTGTATTTATTGCTATTTTCTTTTTGTATCTAAATAGTATTTTATTATTATATTTAATTGAGTTACTAGGAAAAATTAAATTAAGTTTGTTTATTAAATTATCGTTTATAATATTATGTTTTTTAATGTTGATATCTTTTCAAAGTGGAGCATACTTAAAAGTATCAGGATATGTAAGTATTTTTAATATATGTATGTTTATATTTTTATTGTTTATATATTCTCTGCTTTTATCATTTTATAATAATAAAGTTAATTATGTTAGTGGTTTCATTATAGTTATAACTGGAGCTTGTATTGTAGGAAGTTATAGCACTGGAATATTTAACATATATTACTTGCTACTTTTTGCATTTTTATATGAATCTTTTTATATAAACAAATCACACAATATAAAAGAATTTCTTAAGAGAACAATAAAATATTTAATATTATTAATAGCTATATTCTGTGCTCTTAAGTTAATAAATTTTGTGTTTATGATAGTTGATAACTTACATAAACCAGATAAAAGCTGGAGAGATATAAAATTGCCTTTTTTACAAATATTAAAAAAATCTGCACTCGGTCTACCTATAAGCAATAAGTACTTGATAGCTTTATTTTCTATATGTATATTCATAAGTTTAAAAATAACAAAAAATTATTTATATAGAGCCACATTAGTATTAATATTGTTTTTATCACTGTATATAATATTTGCTACTGATTTACTACTAAAACAAGCTGGTACATCTGTAAGGTTCTATATATTATATATATACATACCTTATCTTGTTCTTGCTTGTTTAATATTATATAGAAATAGTAAAATATATTTATATTTAGGAATTTTAGTTACAATATTAAATCTATATTACTTTAATTCATTCGTACAAATTGTTGAATATGTGCAGAAAACCAATAAAAATACTACATATATGATTGAAAATGTAAATAGTGAATATAAATCATTATGTTATTCTATGGATTGTCCGTTGTTATTGCTAGCAGATACTACATTATTAAAAAATCAAAATCATTTTTATTTGCCAACTTGGTGGGTATGGCATATAGATACAAATGTTACGGTGAAAGGAATGATTGGAAAACCACATCATTACAGTAATATGGCTGACATGAAAGATAAAAAAATAACAGCTATATGGGAAGAAAAAATGAAATTAGGCATTAGGTATCCAATGGCAGGTAGTATAATAAAAGCCATTGATGATAGTGGTAAACCAGTAGTTATTGTTTTTATTTAAGCTAAATACATGATAATAATACTTGTTCTAAGCCTCATGTAAAACTAGGAACAACGTAATAAGAGTTCCTATTTTTACATGAATATTATTGCATGGTAAATAGATATTTTATTTAGTTTTATGAGTTACAATAAAGTTAGATTGCCATTGTTTAGAGAACTTATTCCCTAAATATTTATAGACAATAAAAATAATAATATAAATTAAAATAAAATAGCCCGCATTTATAAAGCCTTGTGCATTATAATTGTTTATAGAAAGCTGATAGTATATGCTAGCTACTGCAAATGCGTTCCAAGTACTCCACAGCCCAACAACCCAAGCCCATAATTTACCAATTTCATTTTTTATAACAATCATGGCAGAAATACATGGGCTATACAATAAAACAAATAGTAAAAATGCAAACATTGCATCATTAGATTCAAATTTACTATGCAATATAGTAGATTTTTCTTCGCTTGTATTGTTAGTAGTAAAATATAAGCTATCTAAAGTTCCTGCTACCACCTCTTTTGCTAAAAAGCCTGTAATTAAACTAAATGTAGCTTCCCAGTTGTTATTACTGATTCCCATAGGTTCAAGTGCAGGGGTAATAAATTTAGAAACAACAGGGAGGATATTATTTGTATTGTTGCTATTTAGCTTTCCTGTAAAGTCTATATTATTAAAAATAGTAATAATAACAATTAATGGTACAATAGTTTTACCTAAGCCAATTACAAAAGATTTTAATCTACCTAGAGAATCTTTAACAATCTCTATGATGTTAGGAATACGATAATTAGGAATTTCCATAATAAAGGGCATAGCTATATGATTAAATAAACTTTTAGATAAAAACATGCCATTCACTACAGCAAAAATAATTCCTATTAAATACAAAAGCACCACAATAAAAGATGAGTTCATACTAAAAAAAATATCGCTTAAAAATATATACACAGGAAGTTTTGCACTACAAGATAAACTAGGAGACATCATTAATGATAATTTTCTATCCGATTCTCTTTCAAGCGTTCTACAACCTGTTGCACATGCTGCTGTACAACCTAAGCCCATAATTAATGAAATAAATGCTTTTCCGGGTAAACCAAGTTTTTGCATCACTCCATCTACTAAAAACGCTTGTCTTGCCATGTATCCTGTTTTCTCTAAAAGATTTAAACAAATAAACAATGACAATACAATAGGAATAAATGATAACATGGTAGATATTCCACTTCCTAAACCTTGAGTAATTACTAAATTACTCCAGTTATATGCAGGCAATAGATTTAATAGGGAATCTAACAGACTAAAAAGATTATCTACATTTTCTGCTATGAACCCGCCAAATGTACTATGGCAATACATTACAAAAGAAAATATTGCATACATTACAAAAATGAATAAAGGTATTCCTAAAAATTTATTCAAAAATATTTTATCTAATATTTTCGTTGTGTTTGAACTTTTATTGGTGATTCTTCCAATTGATTCGACAGTTTTTGTAATAATACTAGCTTTATCATTAATTTTATTCACACTAATTTGATTGTGTGGTCTTAAATAGTTGAAGCCATTGATAGTGATATTTGAAATCACATTTAGAATAGATTGTACATCATTTTTATTTTTGGAAGATGCTAACAAAACTTGAACGCCCAAATTATGTTCTAAATAATTAACAATTTTCTGCTTTTGTGATTCTAACATTTCTACGGCGTCTATCATATTAACAATTATAATGATTTTCAGCCCCTTGTTTAATAAAGTTAAAGATAAGGTTAATTGACGTTCTAATTGCTCTATATTCACTATATTCAAATAAATGTCATTAGGGTTATTATCTATATATTTAGTAACTACTAACTCATCTTGACTTAAAGACATCAGCGATAATGATTGTATACCAGGTAAATCAGTTACAGTTAAATCAATGTTGTTGATGTTAAGTATTTTATTCTGAGCATAGGTTGTGGCACCAGCAAAATTAGCAGTTTTAAAATTACTACTAGTTAATTTATTAAATAGAGATGTTTTGCCTGTATTGGGGAAACCTATTAATGTAAGTTTGATCATGATTGATTCTTTGTTGGGGTTATAATAATCATTTTAGCATCATTTTTGCGAATCATAATATTGGTGCCTAAAATATTAACAATTAAAGGGCCAAAAATCATAGGTTTCTTAATAATTTTTATAGGAGTATTTTCAAGAAAGCCATATGAATACAATCTTTCTTTATAATAAAATGGTATTGTGCTATCAAATTTAGATATTGTATAAAGCGTATTTACTTTGCCTTGATATAAATTCATAGATTTTCTTATTTCTTTTTTTATAAAACATTGGTTTAAATATCATACTAATTTAGTATGATATAAACATATACTCTTTTAAAGCATTTGTAAAATAAATTATATGGGAAAAGCAATTAAAATTATACTATAATACATATATTGATATTATAAAAAAAGAATAAGGTGAGAACAGGTGGATTATTATACATTAAGAAAATTAGGCATTATTACAACTAGTATTTTATTTGTGTTTTTTGTAGTAGTGCTATATTTGAATTTTGGTGGTTCAAGTTTAACCCAAAGGCAGGCAGAGCTAATTTGTGCAAAAATAGTTTATGAAACATTGGGAACAGATTTTAAAATTACTAGGACTCATTACAATAATTTATATTCATTGAGTGAATCAAAAATAGAATTGTATATGAAATATAATAATGGTCCTGCAGTTGCTTCAGATTGTATTTTTAAAAGAAAGCACTTGAGTAACGAGATATTAATTCATCAAGCTTTTCTTGTAAATAGGTCTGGCAAATTAATATACCTTGAAGGAATAAAAGTGAAAATGTTAGATAATTAAAGTATGTTGTGCTAAGTTTTTGTTTGCCAAAAAAATAGTTTGACGGATTAAATTTTCTATTAATTGTTAGTTTACACTTGTTTTTTTTACCGTATTGTTGTATAACATATAACAGTTAGTGTATTTTAGAATAAAATATTAGTTTATTTGATAATTTTTATATAAAGAACAAAAGAGATTCGTATGTCTTTAAAATTAAGTTTTTTCCCTTTACATTTTATAGTAGTTTTATTGTTGTCTTTCGCATTGGCGATAGTTTTCAATGATACAATTTATGTTTATATGGCTTCTAATTTATACCTTAATGGGATGATTTTAAGTTTGTTTATAGTATGTATACTTTGGTTATTAGGAGTGTTGTCTTACTATAGTCGTAGCTTGAGAGTATTCAATTCGCTAGTAGCGGCAATCAATCCAATGATGGTTCAAAGTAGTAAGGGAGATAAGAAAGCTGCAGCTAAAGCTGATTCTATTGCAAGCATGGCAGATAATCCTAGGAAGCAAGCTATGTTTGTAGCATCTTCTATTTCAGGAACGTTAATAGATAGTCCAATAGTTTCTAGGGTTATTGCTAACTCTATGAGAATTGGTAAGCTTGATGTAGCTAGGGCAGACGCAGATTCTGTTATTGAATGTATAGAATCAAATGGTGATAGAATCTTAGGTCCTAGTAGATTCCTTACCAGTATTTTTACTATGTTGGGATTGTTAGGTACTTTTATTGGTCTTCTTCAAACAATTGATGGTGTGGGTAAAGCTTTAGGATCTTTGTCTGATGTGGCAAATATAGATATTTTGGGATTCGTTAAATTGTTGGCAGATCCTCTTCAAGGTATGTCTGTGGCATTTTCTACATCTTTATTTGGTTTGGTTGGTTCTTTGTTTGGTAATTATGGTAACTATGTAGCTACGCAAAGGTTGGCTACTTTTGTTAGTAAAGTTAAGAATTTGTTAGCAGCAAGTGCTGGAATGGTTAGTTCTGATCCTAATGTTATTGATGCCAAAGATATTCTTGTTTCTTTAGATGATTCGTTTGGTAGGCTGTATAATGGATTGGCAGAGCGTTTAGATATAATTGCCGATGGTATTATGGTTATGTCTAGGGCAATAGTTAGAACTCAAGAAAGACAAGAGAAAGTATTAAGGATTATTATAGATAGTTTTGCTTCTATGGAAGAAATGTGGGGTTATTTCCCAAGTATGGCATCTTCATTGAAGAAGATTTCTAGTTTATCTACAGATATAGAAAAAATAGTAGAAGAAAATAGATTAAAAGCTTATGAATACTTTGATAATGGCTTGTTGGTTATTTTAGATAAAATTTCTATGGAAAACATGAAAACTAATGACATGTTGTTAGATCTATTAGAGCTTAATGACAGAGGTGTTCAAGTATCAGAAGATGTAGCTTCATTTACAAAGGATTCTTCTGATGGTATTGCATTGTTAAATTCTCTATCTGATAAAATTCTGAAGGCAGACATTGATTCGGTTGAAATTGCAATGCAGTCTAACAGTGCTTTAGAAAAAGCAAATGAAATTGGTTCAGATTTGGTTGGCTTAAATATGCGTTCTAATGACTTAAGTAATGCCATTTTAAGTGCTACTGTTGATGAAGTTAATATTCTTAGCGAAATAAGAGGGTTGTCTAATTCTATTTTATCGCATAACAATGATGCCTCTAATACTATTATTAGAGAGTTGGTTGCTTCAAATGAATTGTCAGATGCTTTAAATCAGCGTACAGATGTAGCAAATAATTTGTTAGGTGCTTTGAATGAATCTAGTGAGAATGGAAATGGTTTGCTTTCTAATTCAAATGGATTGCTTTCTATATCTAATGATTTAAGTAGCATGAATAATGACCTAGTTAGTATGGTTGGTGGTGAAGTGGTTAATACTAACTCTTTATTAACCGATTCTAATATGTTGTTAAACAATACTAATTCTTTGTTGGATATTCAAAATCAAGTTTCCATTAGTTCTAGAGATTTGTTGAATCAGTCTAATGATGTAAGTTCTCAAACTAATGATCTTTTAACTTTGAGCAATTCATTGGTTACCTCGGGCAATGATATTTTAAATGCTATTGGAGGCGAGCTTACTCAATCTAATGAATTATTAAATGTTATTGGGTCGTTAACTGAAAAGTCTAATGAGCTAATATTAACAGGAAACGATATTTCTGAAGTTCATACTAATTTATTTTTACAAGGGCATGAGTTGTTAAATGGTATAGGTGCGTTATCTGAAACATCTAATCAGTTACTCTCTGTTGGAAACTCTCTTTATGAGGTTCAAAATAATTTGCATGCACAGGGTAATGACTTTTTAAGTAATATCAATTATTTGTTAGTTGGTCAAAGCGAGTTATTGTCGTCTGGTTTAGGTGAAATATATAATGTAGCTAGTGAGATATTAAATAAGCTTTCTAATGAACATATTGAAGCTCTTGGTTCAATATTCGCAGAATTAAATGTAAATAATGCTCAAAATGATAGAACTCTCGCATTAGTTAATCATATTTCTGAATTGTCTGAAGGTATTTTAAATGCACTTGGAGACGGTTTAAATAATGGATTTGCTGATTTGTCTAATCAGTTAGGTCAGGTTAATGAATTGTCTATGGCTTTAATTCAGGGGATGCAAGACGGCAATTCTTTGAAAGCTGCAATTGTGTCTGATGTGCAAATGATTGTAGAATTAAACAAGCAAGTTCTTGAAAATATGTCAAGTGATTCCATTGAATTGCATAGTTTAGTTGAAGATTTAACAGCTATTAAAGGATTGTCTGGCAACATGCTTGATTCCTTGCATCAGTTGGATGCTAATGTTTCTTCTGTGTCATCTGCAGTTCGTGAAGTTGGAGAGCAATCTTTATCTGTGTTAAACATGCAGGGTACATATTTGGTTAATTTGTTAGATAGTGCTAATCAATTAATTGATATTAGTACAGATATAAATGGTCAACAGGATAGAATTGTTGATAGTATTAACAATATGACGACTAATTCAGACTTGGTGAGTAACAATATAATAAGTTTAAAAGAATCTTTTGAAAACTTTTCTGATGGCTTTACAGATATTATAGATACCTTCCAATCTAACGTAGAATCTATGGTTTATGTAGCAAATATTGGTGCTGAGTTAGAGCAAGCAATGAAAGAATTAAGTTTTTCTATTGTTAATATTGCTCCTTATATGGGTGAGATGTCAGAGGCTATAAATAATGGTGCATACTCAATGTCTTCATTGATGGATGTTTTAGAAAATATTAATACATTGGCTGGAGATATTAATAGCTCTTTGCTTAACTTAGACGATGGATTTATGAAAGTTTCTCAGTCTATATATGATTCTGCCGACCTAAATCAACAGTCTTTAGATAATATAAGTTTCGCATTGGAAGATATTGTTAATTTGGCAAACGAAACCAACGATAGGTCTTATTTGTTAGATTCTAATTTAAGTAACTTAATCAGTGAACTAGGCGATATGAAATCTTTATTTGCAGATGAAATGATGTTAATTTCACAAAATATGTCTGCAACTTTAGATAATATACTTGATTCCTTTGATTTTGTTTCTACTAACATTAAAGGAATGGATACTTTGGCTGAAAGCTTAGAAGCTTTATTGTCTGAAATTTCTTATGCTCAAGTAGATGCGAGAGATATGTTGCAAGAATTAAGAGATAATTTAAGTGATATTCATCAGTTGCAAGAAAGTTATCTAAATACCTTTGAAGGTGCTATGAATACTGTTGATATTAATGTTGGAGATTCTTTGAATTTATTAAATGATAGATTAATGTTGTTTCAAAACACATTAGATTCCCACCTTGATAAATTAAGCGGTTTAGATGATAGTTTGTATGATTTATCAGGTTTATCAAATGCTCAAGTAAATACTTTGGCTGATATTAAAGATGCATATGTGAGCTTACAAACTTTAGTGGCTGATTTATCATATGATATTGGTTCAGCTAGCTCTAATATGTTAGATGTAACTGAAGATATAGTAAGACATACATTAGCAGTTGAAAGAAATGCAGAAGCTACAGAGCGTAGTGCTGAAATGATGGAGAAAAACTTTGATTTCATTAATGATTTATCTGGTTCTATCTCTGATTTAGCAGAATCTAATTCGTCGCTAAGAGGTGTTTCTGAAAATATTTCTGATGCTGCCAATGTTTTTGCTGATTTTCGTGATACCTTGTACACCTTGCAAGATGTAGTAGATAAGCAAGAAAAAACTTTTGATATAATGTCTAATGATTTAGTTGAAGAAACTAAAGCCTTGTCTGAAATATTAAATGAATTTAATGTGTCAATTGCTAACAGAAAAGATAGTTTTAATATTGAAACTGATATGCATCAATTATCACTAGATATGTCTTTCTTCGTAGATAAGTTTGAAGAATTTAATAGAAATACTTCTTTAGATGGTGCTGAAGTAAGAGATATTTTAAATGATATGTTTGCTGAGGTTTCTGATTTAAGGAAATCAATAGTTAGTAATCTAGGTGATACTATTGGTAAGGCAATTATGGCAAGCGGATTAAATTCTATGCAACTACCTTCTAAATTGCAAGACAACGATGATGTGGTGGATTCAATAGAAAAATTGCAAGATGAGTATAAAAATGGTACTATGAGATTAGATGTTATTGCAAATGCTATGGATTCTTTAATAACAGAAATGTTGAATTCAAGGGATGTTGCACAGTCTATTCTTAATATGGTTGCTGAAATAAATAACCGTAGATAATAATATTCTGCTAAGTGATTTTTATGTATAACAAGAAGGGTAAGATATAGTACATGACTAATTATAATGAAGCTTCAGAACAAGCTTGGCCTAGCTTTGTGGATATTTTATCTTCTACAGTATTAGTGCTTTGTTTTGCATTATTGGTTTTAGTTATTGTGTTGAGTGTAACTAAAGTTACATCATCTACTAGGAAAGAGAGCGATGAATCTTCCCCTTCTACTTTTAGGGTTGAAGCAGATGTTTTAGGACCATATAGGGCAGAGTTTCAAAAGTTGGCAATTGTTGCTAATCCTAGCTTACGTAGAGAAATGGATATTCAAAGTGAACAGCCTATAACAGATGAGTCCAATCAGGCTATATATGTTCCTTTAGAATCTGTTCCTGTTGAAGACCCTCAGGCAATAAAAGAGCCAGGAGATAGTTTAAAGCAAGTATTGGGAGATATTCCAAAAACTGTAGATACTAAATCTGTAGAGGTATTGAAAGAGCTTATTCTTGTTCAGAGAGATGTAATTGATCAACAAAGAAAAGTTATTGAGCAAAAAGATGAAGAAATTTTTCAAACAGTTAGAGAATACCAAAGCTTATTATCTGTAGTTACTAAGGAAAATGAAGTAGAAGATATTAGGCAGAAAATTATTCCTAAGGAAGATGTAGCTACATTTATGCAAACTTTAGAAGACGGAGAGCGTTTAACCGGTCCAACCAATGATCCTAAAGGTAAAAGTAAATACGTATTAAGTCCTAATAATAGTCCTACTGCAACAATAAGTATTGTAGATAGCTTAGAATCGATGGTATTTAAATTTCAAGATAATGCATCTTATTTAACTACAGAAACTTACGATAATGTGAAAAAATCATTACTTACTAGAGTTGAAGAGTATAAGGCAAGAGGAATAACACTGGAGTCTAAGGTGAGTGACTTCTCTATTAATGGAGCTGAAGGTCAAAGGGTAGCAGTAGAAAGATTGTTGATTTTCCGTTCTATTTTGGTTGAGTTAGGTGTTTCTCCTGCTTTAATTAAGTTGAAAACTTTAAAAGCTGAAGAAAGACAAGCCGAAGAAGGTGTAGAAAAAGTTCAAGAAGAAGATTATGGGTGGATTAGTGTTAAAAGAAATAATTAATTTTTTTGTTTTGTTGGTATCTTTTAGTTTTGTGCTAGCTAGCAATTTAAATGCCTTAACAATCTATGAAGCAATAGAAAAAGTAGTAAATAATTCTCCAGAACTACGCATTATCTTTGAAAAGAAAAATCAGGTTATTGAAGATTATAAAGAAACTAAATCTTCTTATATGCCTAAAGTTTATTTTGTTTTCAATAAAGAATATCAAAAAGTTGATCCTTTAACATCATCAACTATGTCTTCTTGGGAACCAATAAGTAAGTTTCAATTGTTCTTAGAGCAAAGAATATTTGATATGGAGCAAAGTGCCAAAATTATTAAATCTGCACAGCTAGTACAAAGTCAAGAGTATCAAAATCAGAAACTTTTAGAAGCTTTAATTGAAGTTGCTATTCGTTCTTATTACGATGTTATTCAATCTGAGTACTCTGTATCTATTTATAGAGAATATTTAAGACAAGTAAGAGATATAGAACAGTTAACAGTTAGCATGAGGCAACAAGGCGACGCTACTTTAGGTGATGTTAATTTAGTGCAATCTCGTTTAGCGTCTGCAAACTCTAGTTTGATTTTAGCACAAGCGAATTTAGATAAAGCTAGATTAAAATTAGCATACCTTTTAAACTTGGTTGATAAAAATCAAGTGTCTGAAAATACTAATATGCTTCCAGATTTATCTAATAAAGATTTTTATGATTTAGGGGATAAAATGATTAATATTATTCCTACTACACCAGAAAGTTTAATTAATACCGTATTATCTAATAATATAGATGTTTTAATTATTCGTTCTAATCTTTGTGTAACTGGTTACGATGTAGAAGTGCAAAAATCTAGGTATCTTCCTACTGTAAATAGTATAGTGGAACTTAGAAGTGAAGAAAGTAGGGGTAATGCAGGATTTGATAGATATGGTAAGCTAACAATTGAAGCTAGATATAATATTTATGATGGTGGTAGTAGAGATGCAGGAGTTAAGAAATTTTCTAGTGCATTAAAAGAGCTAGAATATCAGTATGATGTTCTAGTACGTGATACTAGTGATACTTCATATAGTACATTAAATCAGCTTAGAAGTTATGAGCAACAAAGAATTTCTATTTTAAAAGAAATTGAAGCATCTGAAGAAGTAGATAGGGTATATAATATACAATTTCAGTTTGCCACAAGAAGCTTAACAGATAGATTAGATAACTTAGAAAGATTAACATCATCTAGAGAGAAGTTGGTACAAATGGATTATACTATATTATTTACTCGTATATCTGTTCTCCAGCTAATGGGTAATTTTGTTGAATTTTTTGGATTCCAAAATTATCTAGAAATTAATAGCTTAAAGCTTTGTTAATTAGCTTGATATCTTTCAAAGATAAGAACAAAATTAAAGGTTAATATTTTATATTATTAACCTTTAATAGTTTAATTTAAGTAGAAAATAAACAGCAATTACTATATTAGTAGACCATTAAATAGTTATATGTTTAATGGTTTTGTGTTCTATAACTCATGTTTTTGTAGCGAAAAAACATATACTTTTCCTCATCTCAATCATTTTATTCACTTAGTTTATTTAATACATAATTGTTATAAAAAACAGTCTATACAGTTATAAGATTATTAATGTAATAAATTTCTTATATGTTTAATTCTATATTTATTAAACATGGCACCAAGTAATGACACTTGCTGTGCTTTGAAACTTCTGTATTAAGATAGAATGATTTATCTATGTGTAAAATATGAGAAATGTCATTTAAACTTATAGGTAAAAAGTTTAAATGGTTTTATTCAACATAAATGATATTGTACATATAAGTATTCGTTATAATTTTTTAATATATAAATACTAATAGATAGTGATAGATTATAAAACACACATTGATATAATTATAAATTTAGGCAACTATATATAACTTTACACTAGATTAATTTATTATGCTATACTATTTTAAAAAACTAAGGTTATCATATGGTTTCAGATTCTATAAAAGAAAATATAAAAATGATTTTAAATTTAAAATATCCTCATTAACTTTATCAAACGAAAATGAGTATGAAGATATTTGAATGAAAAAGTTTAGACTAACCCAAGAAACAAAAGAATTAAATAAACAATACTTTAACCGAGAATTAGGTTCAATTTGGGAACAAATTAACAAGGAGATTTTTAAAAGCACAAGCCATTTATATAGAGACAATAATTCTAATTAATTTGGCAGAGATAAACCAGCAGACTTCTTTTTAGGCAACATGGAATAGATAGCAAATACAGAGTAGGCTCTGGAGATAACGGTATTAAAGAAATTTGAAACTTATGGGTTACTCTTACAAGAAAAGGGTTATAAACCCATATTTTTAATATTAAGAGAAGATAATTTACCTAGTGCAATTTCAAAAATGCAAATAGGTGGTTGGGAAATTATAAAAGGTGAAGAATGCTGTAGAAACTTTATATTACAGCACTCTTATATAGATTTGTATGATGTTTTAAAGTAAAATTGTTTATTCTTATTATTAATAATATCTATATAACTTGAATCTATTTCTATACCTATATAACTTACGTTTAGTTCTAAACAAGCTAATCCTGTTGTTCCACTACCAAAAAAAGGATCAATTACAGTGTTATCTTCCTCCAAAGGCATAAAAGTTTCAATTAAATCCTTTATTCAATCTTTTGGTTTTATATTAATATGGGTATTAAAATCATCTTTTTTATCCCTCTTATAACCTTTCATTATATTTGACTTAAATTCATCGCCTTTTTTCGCATTTAACATGCCTACGTTATACTTCATAAAAGTAGTTAGATAATTATTTTCTAATGGTTTTTGTACTACTACTATAGCTTCCCATCGGCTTAGTAAACAACTATGTAAATTAGAGTATTTATCTTAATCTTCATAGCCTTCCTTTTTCAGCTTATTAGAAAAATTAAGACCTTTGGGTATACCGCTATTTCTTTCCCAAACAATTATATCTCGTGCATAAAAACCTACACTCTCAAACGCAACCTGTATGTGTGCCAACGTTCTAGTGCTGTTAAAAATTAAACAAAAAGCTCCAGGCTTTAAAATCCTGTACACTTCTTTTGCCCATTCTTCTGTCCATGCAGTATATTCTAATATATTATTTCTATTTTTTTCATACCATCGTTTATTTCTTACTCCACCAGCTAAACCACTACCATAAGGAATATGAGTTACTAAAGTTTTTTCATTTTTTTTAGCGTTTTTTAATCTTCTATCTATTTCGTCTTTGTTCCAATCTTTCCCAAATACCTCATAATTGTAGGGGGGATCTGTAATACACAAAGACAAGCTATTTTCTTGCAACTCTTTCATAGCTATTATACAATCATCATTTATAATTATGTTTTTCAATTCTTATTCCTCTTGATAATCTAACGCTGTTTTTAGTTTTTTGTCAAAACCAGATAACTCTTTTTTAGTAAATAACGAGGGTTGCTTTCTAATAGCTTTGTCTGGTTTTTTTCTATTAAGAATATTTAGATATTCATTTTTAATATCTGTTAATAGTTCTTTTCTCTTTTCTTGAACTAAACCTTCTTTAATAAATTGAGCGTTATGTGTTTCTAAATCTGCTAATACTGTTAGTTCGTTCTCGCTTGCAAAGTCTCTTATATTTTTATCTTGGTTAGCTAATTCTTCGTTCTCTATTCTCCAGTTTTCAGCAGTCATACCAAACAATACCACGTTGAGCAAGTTAGCCTCATCTTTGTAGTGTTGTCTTTGCTCTTCTTTAGAGCCTTGACTACGAGAAACAATATACTTTGCTACAGAATGATTTTGCATATGGTAGTTTGTTTTTGCTAACTCTCTTTTTATTTTAATAACAAGGACATCCCAAATGAGAATTAATGAAATAACTTTATTTGATATATCAACTTATGATCCCACTACAGCAAAGATAGTTGTAACAGATGAAATAAGAAGAGCATTAGCATCAGTTTTAATGTCTGATAATTTTAATCTTATAGAGAATACTGATAGATTTATTGAATGGTATAATAATACATCTCTATTTACTCAATCCTATAATAATATTAATGAAAATTAAGAAAATTCTGGTAAATTATCTAAATTATCTCTTTTAGAATTATTTGATTCTGTTTTTATATATTTAGCACCATCAATTTCTATTACTTTTACAGGAGAACCTTTTGTCCCCTGATACTTACCATCTTTATCTTTCTTTTTAAATGCTGTTATATAGGTTACACCATCATGAATATCATAAATAATATTTTGACGGGTTTTGGTTTGTAAATCATCAAAGTTATTTCCCATGTCTTTATATCTTTTAACATAATTTATATGTGTACGATCATTGTTAAATTTTACTTCAGTAATAGCATAATCTGCCCATTTGGCTATATTAATATATTGCAATTAATTTCTAATACTTAGATATGAGAGTTTATTAGATTACAAATAATTACATTATTTCATATGATTTAATAGTTAAGTTCCCTCATAGCTGAATATGGCTTATCACTGCAACTACTCAAAAGACTATTACTAGCACAATCTTTAGTAATTCTTTCATAGTTACGCATAAATTCTATAACGTCATTTCTTTGTTCTCTGCTTAAATGTTTCGCTTCTTTTATTAATTTATTAACCTCATCTTTTTGTTCTCTGCTTAAATGCTTGGATTGATTTTCTGATTCTTTTATTAATTTGTTAACCTCATC
>CANHGT010000011.1 GCA_947460385.1 Alphaproteobacteria bacterium | reverse complement strand
TGTTATACAGGAACAATGTTATTATCTTTCATTATATTTCCAATAAAATATAATGAACCACATACTAAAATTAAAGAATCATCGTCTAGCCCTTTTAAATAATTAAACAATTCACTGTTATCTGTAAATAATTTACAATCAATATTTAATTTACTACAACTATTATATATGTCTTGATGTTGATGATAAGAGTGAAAATCATCTTGCCACATGCTTGTATAAAATGGAAGAATCTCTATGTTGCAATTTTGAAAATTTTTTAAATACCCATCTAAATTTTTGTTATCTAGCATAGCAAAAATCATGAAATTTTTCTTGTCTTGTGTATTATTTATAAAACTTCTTAAAGAATCGCCACCGCTTGGATTATGGGCTCCATCTAAATAAATTTTAGTTGCATTAAATACAATGCCATAGAATGATTTTATTTCTTGCAACCTACCAAACCATTGGGTTTTTTGCAGGGCATTTTCTATTGTATCTATACTTAAATTATTATTTACAGCTAAAAGAGATACAATAGCTAAGGCAGAATTTATTTTTTGATGGGCACCTTTTAATGATAGATTCTTTAATGAAATTTGTAAATTATTATAATATAATACATCATTCACTATAGAATAATGTTTATTTGCTACAATAACTTGTTTTGCTAAGTTTTTAGCTTTTTTGTTAATAACATTAACAATGTTTTCCGCAATATTTGAAGTTACCACAATGGCATTTTTTTTAATGATACAAGCTTTCTCATAGGCTATTTTTTCTAAGGTGTCTCCTAAATACAACATGTGATCATAATCTATAGTGCTAATTACATTTAAAATAGGGTGTGAAATCACGTTAGTAGCATCAAATTGACCGCCCAATCCTGTTTCTAAAATACAGTAATCTGCAGGTTTTTCAAAAAATGCAAGAAACGCAATAACCATAGTACTTTCAAAAATGCTTAATTGCTTATAGCTATCTAAAGATTCTAGTCTATTTTTAATATCATTTAAGTATTCATTGCTAATTAGCGTGCCTTTTAAACGAATCCTCTCGTTAAAGCTTACTAAATGCGGAGAAGTGAACACATTAACCTTATATCCTGATTCCTCTAGTATATATCTCATAAAGCTAACAGTTGAACCTTTGCCATTAGTTCCTGCCACATGAATAATATTGGGAATGATATCATGTATATTATTTAAGTCTTGCAAACACTTGCGAATGTTATTTAATGATAATTCTACTGCCATAGTTTCAAACTTTATATTAGGGGTACTAAGAATAAATACAGTGAAATATATTTTATATATAAAGAATAAAATAAGGTATAGTTCACTTTAGCCAATTATACCGTATTTTTATGAAACTAGCACTATAACTAATTATTTCACAAATATATATTACGCATTTAATGATTATAGTGTGTGGCAGGAGTGCTTAGTTGCTAAGTATACTTGTAGACTTAGAGCTATTCAGTTATTTACATGCTTAGATATGCTGATGTGTTAATATACATGTGATTAGAAAATGATATTGAATTTTCTATCTTTATTATATTAATAGATAATTTTTTATCTCTTGAAAACTTTTATGTTTTGGATTACTTTTGATTATTGTGTAGTTTGCTATACTGAGATAGTGTTAAAATAAAATAATTTAGCTATAGATAATGCTAGACAATTTGTTTTTAACAATTATTTGATAATTTTAATTTTGCTTTTAATAAATTTCACCAAGTGATGAAGATTAATTTGCTTTTTGATCACTTGGTGTCTTTTAATTATTTACTTGCCTGCTATTCTGGGCAATATAAAGCAATTTAGATATATCTAAACTGCTGGTACAATATGCACTAACTTTCTATCGTCAATTTTAGAAAACATTACTACACCGTCTACCTTAGCAAACAATGTATGATCTCTACCCATGCCAACATTTTTCCCTGGGTGAAACTTGGTTCCTCTTTGTCTTACAATAATATTTCCTGTAATAACAGATTCTCCACCAAACTTTTTAAATCCTAGCCTTCTACCTTCGGAATCACGTCCATTATTGGTACTACCACCAGCTTTTTTTCCTGCCATTTCTACTCCTTAATATACTATATTCATAAAATTAATTAATATTTACGTAATGCGTTCAATTTTTAACTTATTTCTTTTACTTGAACAGTAGTAATATGTTGCCTATGTCCATTTTTTCTTTTATAACCTTGTCTTCTTCTCTTTTTGAAAACGATTACTTTTTTATCTTTGCCATGATCTAAAACAGTTAATTTTACAAATGAATTTGCTACTAAAGGAGCACCAACAACAACATTACCTTCCTGAATAATAGACAATACTTCATTAATTACAATTTCTGAACCAATTTCTTGATTTAACTTATTTACCTTTAAGATATCTCCCTGTTTTACAACATGCTGAGAACCAGACAATTTTATTACTGCTAACATTTTCTTACTTAACCTTTATGTTAATTTTTTTATTAATTATTATAAAACAACCTTTATTTACTATTTTTAGCTTTTTTAATATCTGAAACACTTACATCATAGCCATTTTGTGATAAAGCTTGTTGTACACCTTCATCACTTGTATTGCTTAGTCTTAAAGTATGACGTGGCAAGTACAATGTACCATTGCTATAATCTACAACAAAAGCCACAGCACCTGGAATAATGAAAAATATTAAACCAAAAGCATCTAAAGCTACAATTGCTATATCTAGTTGTGAACTATGTGGTTTATTAATCTGATTCGGTTTAAGAATAGTTCCGCAAGCAGAAATAAATAAACTTAAGAAGATTGTTATTATTATAGCTATTTTTTTCATTGTGTATACTCCAAGATCATTATTTATGTTAATATTTTAATATTGTAGATATCTTAATTTTTCTGATAAATTGTTACTTTCAGTAGATGCTGCCTCTTGTGGTGAGAGGTATAACGCTCCCGTTGAGTGGTCTACTGCAAAAGCAACTATTCCAGGAACTATAAACAGGCATAATCCTGCTAAATCAAGCCCTAATATAAAATAATCGTACCTTTCGGAATGTCTCTTAAAATTATTTTGAGGTTTTAAAATACTACCACATGAGCTTAACACAAAAAAGCTACATATTAATAACATTAACAAAAAACCTTTATTCTTTTTATTTAACATTTCTATTCCTTATTAATATAGAAAAATTATCATACTATCTATATTCAAGATTGTCTATTATTTTTTTATTCTTTTGGAGTTATTCCTGAAATTTTTAATTTATATAAAAATTCTTTTTGATTACCAGGAAGTGCCATAAAAGTAATAATATTATTTTTAGTGTCTATCATTTCAATCATTCCAATATATTTTTCTGTATTGTTACGCATATAGCGTAACATAGAGGTTCTGTCATAAGTTCTATTTTCTATTGAATACTCATTAGGTTGATTTTCGGTAAACATTATAGATTGAAATGCTTGTGCTTTTACATTTGCAATTTGATATGCTTTTACATCTCCTGAAAAGCTTATTGTAGAATCTGGAAATACTAAAACACCAACTAAAACTTTTCTAACAGTATTTAAATAGTCTAAGCCATAATGATCTATAAGCATTTTTTTATTTATAAAATCATCTTTTGTATTCTGTTTGTCACCCTTGATATCTTTTTTAAAAGTGCTTTGATTTTTTATACTTGATGGACTATAAAAATCTATAAACATTACAACAGGTATTGGGTTTACTGCCCCAAACTTTAAAACATACTGTGTGATAGATTTAACTTCAGTTTCAAAGGTATCTTGTATTGTTCCTTGAGTTTCTATAAATACAAAATTGAATTTTGATATTGGAACAGTTGCCATAGGTAAAGTTTTATTGGGCATAGCTATTACATTGTTTGATACTATAGATATTAATCCTGAAAAAAATACAGCAAACAAATAAACTTTTGTTTTTATTAACATAATTAAGTGTTACCCATGTTTATTTTTTGGTGGAGCCTAGGGGAGTCGAACCCCTGACCCTTACAATGCCATTGTAATACTCTACCAGCTGAGCTAAGACCCCAAAATTTTACGCACTAAAGATCAATAAATTGCTTCTTTTTTGTATTATGCTATCATAATTATACAAATTTACTTTTATAAAGTAAAGCAATAAGTATTTACAATGATATATAATTAAAAGCAAATGCAGATTATTCACGATAAATTAATGGTTATTTCCAGTAGTACGAGCATTAATGATACAATTGATATTCCGGGTGATAAATCTATTTCTCATCGTGCTATAATTTTTAGTGCTATTGCCCAGGGTACAAGCACTATTACAGGTTTACTAGAATCAGATGACGTTCATTGTACTAAAGAAGCGTTTATCAAGCATGGGGTAGTTTTTCAAAAAACTCACTTGGGATTCACCATACATTCCCCCGGATTTCATAATTTTTCTTGTAATACAGATGAAATTTTATACATGGGTAATTCTGGCACATCAGCTAGATTGTTAATGGGTTTGTTTGCATCGTTAAAAGCTAAGATTACTTTAGTGGGTGATAATTCTTTAAATAAAAGACCAATGCAAAGAGTTGTAGATCCATTAGCTTTAATGGGAGCTAATATAGCATTAACTAATAATAATTTTCTGCCAAGTATTATTAGTGGTAGAAAACTAAGGGGAATAACATATTCTTTAAGTACTCCATCAGCACAAGTGAAATCAGCGATTCTATTGGCATCTTTAATGGCAAATGGAACAACAGAAATTATTGAGCCTATAGCTACACGGAATCATACAGAGTGCATGCTTAATAATTTAAATATAAATATATCTTCTGAAAAAATAAATGAAGGGACAAAAATAACAATAAATAATAATAGTTCTATTATTCCAACTTTTAACTACAATATACCTAAAGATTTTTCCTCAAGTGCATTTTTTATAGCTTTAGCTTTAATTAGACCAAATACTGTTTTACATATTCCTGCTGTGAACTTAAATTCTACTAGGACAGGATTTTTAAAAGTGGTGTTAGCTATGGGTGCAGATATTACAATATTGAACGAAAAAGTAGTTCAAGGTGAACAAATAGGAGATTTAGTTGTTAAAACATCTAGCATGACAGGTGTTAATGTTAGTGGAGATTTATCACCATCTATGATTGATGAATATCCAATATTAGCTATTGTTGCTTCTTTTGCCTGTGGTACAACCACATTTAATAATATTCAAGAATTAAAATACAAAGAAAGCAATCGCCTGCAAGCAATTATAGATAACTTAAATCTTATGCGAGTGAAAGTAATTGAAAAAAATGATAGCTTAGAAATACATGGTAATAGCAATATAAAAGAAGGTGGGGTAGAAATTAATAGTAATCACGATCATCGCATTGCTATGTCTTTTTTAATTATGGGCATGATGTGTAAAAACACTGTTACAGTTAGTGGTTGTTCTAGTATTAACACATCATTTCCTAGCTTTGTTGATATTTGTTGTCAGTTAGGTTTAAAAATTAGCCCATTAAATTAAATACGGAGATAAAAACATGATTATTGCAATTGATGGAGAAGCAGCATCTGGCAAAGGTACTTTATCTAAGCTTTTAGCTAAGCATTTGAATTTTGCTTATTTAGATACAGGGTTACTTTATCGTGCTATTGCTTATTTAACAGTGGTAAACAATGTAAATACTAATGATTATGAAGAAGTAGCCCGTTTGTCTAATAAAATAGATGAACAAATTCTACTTAATCCTATTTTAAAAAGTAATGATATAGCTAATATTGCATCTATTGTTGCACAAATCGGAGGAGTAAGAACCGCACTATTAAAATTTCAACAAGATTTTGCTAAAAACTATTCCCAAAAAGGTTTTTTAGGAGCAATTTTAGATGGAAGAGACATCGGTACCCATGTTCTTCCAAATGCTGATATTAAATTTTACATTACAGCATCGCTTGATGAGAGAGCCAAACGTAGATTTTTAGAATTAGAAACAAATATTGATAATTTATCTGAAAATCCTAAATATATAGAATATTTAAACTCTTTAAAAGCAAGAGATGATGCAGATAAAAATAGAACCCATAACCCATTAAAACCCGCAGAAGATTCCATAATTATAGATACTACAACAATGAATGTTGAAGAATCTTTGAGCTTGCTTTTAAGATTGTTAAAAGAAAAACTATCTTTGTAAATATCTCTATACTTTTAATTTTTTTTTATGTATAATTTTTTTATATAGTTCAATCTAAGGTGTGCTATAAATATAATTTTAAAGGAACCAATTTAATGAAAATTCAACCAATAAATGCTTTCTCTAATGAAAGTTTTGAAGATATGTTTAAACAAAGTTTATCTGGAGTAAAATCTTTTGAAGATAATATGGTTAAAGGCATAGTAATATCAGCAGACAATTATTACGTTACCGTAGATGTGGGTTTAAAATCTGAAGGCAAAATTTTATTAAGTGAATTTAAAGATGATCAAGGCAATACACCTGTCATTTCAATAGGCGATGAAGTTGAAGTTTATATTGAAAGATATGAAGATAGCGATGGAACTATTATCCTTAGTAGAGAAAAAGCAAAAAGAGAAGAAGTTTGGTACGATTTAGAAAAACTATGCAAAGAAGAAACTCCAGTTCAAGGATTCATCTCTAAACGAGTGAAAGGTGGTTTTGCAGTTATGGTTAATTCTACACTAGCATTCTTACCAGGTTCACAACTAGATATTAGACCTATTAAAAATATTAATTCTTTAGTTGGAACTACCCAAACATTACAGATTCTTAAAATGGATAAAAAAAGATTCAATATTGTGGTTTCACGTAAAGCAATTATCATGAAAAATGGTGGTGATTCTTCTATGGAACATCAAGATAATTATGAAGAAGGTCAAGTTGTTGAAGGTGTAGTTAAAAATATCACTGGTTATGGTGCTTTTATAGACTTAGGTAATGTTGATGGTTTATTACATGTTACAGATATCTCATGGAGTCGTATTAGTCATCCTTCTGAAGTATTGCAACTAGGGCAAACTTTACAACTTAAAGTAATTAAAATTAATGCTGAAAATAGAAGAATTTCTCTTGGCTTAAAGCAATTAAGTGAAGATCCTTGGAATCAAGTTGTAGAAAAATACCAAATTGGGCAAACCTATACAGTCCCTGTAACCAATTTAATAGATTATGGTATTTTTGTTGAATTAGCTAAAGGCGTAGAAGGTTTAGTTCATATCTCTGAAATGAGTTGGGTTAAAAAAGACATAGATCCTAAGAAAGACTATAAAATTGGCGAAGAAGTTGATGTTAAAGTTCTTGATGTAGATCATAAAAAACGTAGAATGAATTTGTCTATGAAACAATGTGATAGCAATCCTTGGGCTGAATATATTGCACAAAATCCTGAAGGTACAGAACTGCCAGTTATTGTAAAAGATGTTAATGATGGTGGTATTATTGTTAAACTTACTGATGTTTTAGATGGATTTATTCGTTTATCTGACATTGATTGGGAAAGCAAAGATAAAGAACTGCTTGCTAAATATAAAACAGGTGATTCTATTAATGCTAAAATTATTCGTCATGACATTGAAAAAGATAAAGTATTGCTAGGCATTAAACAATTAGTTAGCGACCCATTTAGTTCTGCTATGAGTGATATTAAGAAAGGATCAATAGTTAAAGGTACTGTTATTGTTCACTCCGATAATCACATAGAAGTACAAGTTAAAGAGGGTATTGTTGGTATTGTTAAGAAATTTGATTTATCTTTAGATAGAGAATCGCAAAATATTGCTCAATACCCAATTGGTTCAGAAATAGAAGCAATTGTATTATCTGTTAATCCACTTAATAGACAATTGGCATTATCTATTAAATCTTTAGAAATTAGTGAACAGAAAAAGAATATGTCTATTGGTGAAGAAGATAATTCGTCGTCTTTAGCACAGGCTTTATCTGAAGCTATGAGTAAAAAAGATAGTTAAGATAAATTAGAGGTTAGTTAAATTAAATAGCATAAGGTTTTTTGTTAAATTTTATGCTATTTTTTTATTGTATTACATAATTAAGTTGTAAAACTTAGGAGATTTATTATGAATTGGATTAATAAGTTAATCAACAAAGCTAATAAAAACAACACAGAAGCTACAAAAGATATCCCTAATAATTTATGGATTAAATGTCCTACTTGTTTAAATTTATTGTTTATAAAAGATGTATCAAAGAATAATCATGTATGTATTAATTGTGATCATCACTTCTTTTTACCTGTAGATAAAAGATTAGAAACTTTATTTGATGATTCCCATTATATTAATATTCCTTTTAAAGCAGGTTTACTAGACCCTTTAAAATTTCAAGATAAAGATAAATATTCAGATAAATTAAAATCTTATAAAGCCAAAACGGGCAAAGAAGAAGCTATTTCTGCAGGGTATGGCAAAATAGGTAATACTCATTCAGTTATTGCAGCTATGGATTTTACTTTTTTGGGTGGCTCTATGGGTACATATGTTGGTGAAGCTTTTGTTAATTGTGTAGAATATGCAATTGCTAGAAAATCTCCCTTTGTTATTGTTACTGCATCAGGTGGAGCAAGAATGCAAGAAGGTTTATTCTCATTAATGCAAATGGCAAAAACTACAGTAGCTATTGAAAAGTTGAAAGATCAAGGCTTACCTTATGTGGTTGTTCTTGTGAATCCAACAACAGGCGGTGTTACTGCATCTTTTGCTATGCTTGGAGATATTCATATTGCTGAAAAAGGTGCAACTATTGGATTTGCTGGGGCAAGGGTAATTGAACAAACTATTAGAAAAAAATTACCTGAAGGATTTCAACGTTCGGAATATTTGTTAGATCATGGCATGGTAGATATAGTGGTTCATCGTAAAGATTTAAAAACACAATTGGCAAATATTTTAGACTTGTTAATGAATAGAAGTTAAAATTTTTCTTGATAAAAGAAGGTTTAATAATAAGTAGTTTAATTGGCAATATCTTTTTTAGATAATATTTTAAATAATAAATAATAGAAAAATCATACTATTTTTTTATGATATAGCTGAATATTTTCTTAATTGGGCACACATTTCTTATAAAAATATTTATTATTGACAGAATTGAAGAAAAAAAATTTTATATGATAGCGTTAATTAAACTTAATGAGCCATGTTTTTAATAAGAAACAAAAAAGGCTAGCTAATTACTACCTACTTTTATTGATAATTATGTACTTATCTTTTCCTGCTTTGGTGCAAAAATGAAGTAATAGAGATAGAGTTTTTATTATTTATATAATAAGAAATGAAGAATGTATATTTTGTAAAGCCATATTCTCTTAATTCTACAATTTCAAATGAATGTCTTGCAATATATTGGTTATTTCTTAAGGCTTAAACACTTAATAATACTTAATTTTCAAAAGCATTATAAACAACAATGCCACCTTGATTTTTCTACCATTTTATATAATATTGAACATATGCAAAAGATTCTTCAGACCATTACTGTATAAATCATGATAATTTAATGCAGATACTATTATTAAATAATAGAAAATGACAACAATCACAGCTAGTAAAGCCACTGCCATCATTGGGTGCCATTTTCTATTCATGTGAACTAGAAAAAATAGAATGATAATAGATAAAAAGTCTGTAGAAGTTATAGAAAAGACACATTCTCAATCATCATATAAATTGATAGATGTCATTCACAATGAGAGTGTGGAGGTTTTACAATGGTAAAGTAAACTGCATATGATGTTTACTTTATGTGTAACTTAGCACTTTAAGATGTTATTAGTAGTGGAAAAGCATTATATTAATGCAACAATGACATAAATTCCTTAATGGCTGAACCTGGTGTATTACTGCAAATACTCAAATTACTATTAGTAGCACAAGATTGAGTAATTATTGAATACTTACTTATAAGTTCTATAATTTCATTTCTTTGTTTTTTAGTTAATTGTGCAGCTTTCAATGGCAACAATGTAAATAAACATATTATTGCAATTTTCATTATATTTGTCTTCATTGTTAATTTTATCCAAATGGTTTCCTTAGAATGACTTTACAGAGCACGCCACTGCATCATTATAGCTAATTATGTGATATTATGCTAGTTTTATTTTGCCATTTTTGCCTAGTTTAAATTAGAACCCGTTGCCAGAGTGAATTCTTTGTTCTAAATGCTTTTTAGCCTTTAAGTATTTATTTCTACAGTAAGCAGTATTAAATTTTTTGTTTTCTTTTGAACAACTATCATCTATTTCTTCATACTGTTTCATAAATTCAGCCATTATATTTAACACTTGTTTCTGTTGTTTTATACTAAGTTTTTCTGTGTTGATGTTCTCAGCTAATATTGGGCTTGTTAACATGATTAAAATGATTATTAGTTTAATTATTTTCATCTAGTTCCTATTTATTTTTATGCGGTTTATTAAAATCACTTTACTTATAAAGCCATTTTTATTAGTATAACTTGCTAAGCTTTCTATTTAATCATTAAATATGCTAAGTGATGTATTATTTACATATAATAGTTTTGTTGTTAAATACCCTTGAATGCCTGTTAAAGTGGGGGTTTAGTACAATCAACCAAGAATGCACCAAAACTACACGTGCAAAGCCTTGATTTTACAATAAAAATACACTTAGAAAAAAGGGAAGCTTAAAGGTGGTGCCATAGAGAGGAATCGAACCCCTGACCCTTATATTACGAATATACCGCTCTACCAACTGAGCTACTACGGCACTATTATTTCACATTACTTAATGTATTGTATCCACCAAGAAGAGTATGAATTATTCACATACCATTCTATTATGAATTTATTAATTTCTTTATAATTTTTTTGTTTTTCTATCAAAAGAAGTTGCATGAATTTTTTCAATTTATTGTCGTCAGGCAACAGATTTATTGATTCTTCTGCTTCTAGAGTTCTATTAAAATTTATACTGATTCCTGCAATTAGTAAATTATTTTTTTCTTTATTGTTAGATACTTTGAATAACTCTTGGGCAAACGATATTACACTATTATAATCTTTTTCGGGAAAGTATTTATTCCATAAAATTATTGCCTCATAACATGGGTTATTTAACCAAGCTTCTTTTAAGATATCTTTTATTTTGTTAGAGTTTTGTTTTCCTAAACTTAACTTGATTAATATTTCATATGCTGGAATAAAATCACTATAGTTATCAAGCAACTTCTTACACATTATTATTGCCTCATCAGGTTTATCATCTATTATAGACTTAATTTTATAATAATTAATGAGGCACCAAGTGTGATTTTTGTCTATTTTATTATCAAAATTAATATTTTTATAAATATTGCTTAAATATGGAATTTCAGCAGTATTATTTGTAGAAACAGATTGGAATAATAATTCTTTAAAAAAATAACTATTATTTTTAAAATGTGATATAGCATACTGGCAGGTAACAGTTAAATTCGTATGATCTTGTAACTTTGCATAAATAATAGTTTTATAATAAGCTGAAATATATTCTAAATCTTTATTTTTACTAATGTTATCTAACAAACTAAGGGCTTGTGTATGTTTATTTTCTTTAATGAAAGATTTAATATTCTTAATAGTTTTTATATGCTTAGTAGCTTTTGATTTTTTTAGTAAATCAAAAATAATTCTGTGTTCATCTTTAGTGCAATTATCTAATAGTAAAGCTAAGGTATTTAAAAAAGAATGACGAGTAAGATTTACATTAATTGCCACTATTAGTTTATAAATAATACGTAAAGGAATGTATATTAATAATAACAAAATAAATAAATTTACTACAGTGGTATCTATTGCATAACTTAATAGGTTTATATGCACACTATTAGTATTATTATTTAACCAAACTAATAATACGACTAAAAGCACAATCATAGATATTCTAAAAATTATTTTTACCATGTTACAACCTTGTATTTACATAACTATATAAATTATTTTTTATTACAGTGATAGCAGTTTCTAATTCTATTCTACGTTCTAATTGTTTAAGAAAAGATTTTACTTCCGCTGTTTCTATATAAGTTTTTACAATTAAATCTCGTGCTTCTTCTAAATCTCCTGAATCTAATGATGCTTGAATTTCATTTAGATTATAACGTATATCTGTTAAAGGTACATGGGCATTATTGGTGTTTACTATCATTATTAATTTACTAAAATAATAATTAAAATATTTATATAAAGATTGTTCTTTATATATATTAGCTAGATACATATCTTTATATACGGTTTGCTTGAACTTAGCAGATAATTCTACATAGGTTGGTACACCAACTTCTTCATTATGTGAAATGAGTGTCAACTGCTTTATAATGTTGGAATCTTTCACAAAGGGCATAAAAACATCTTTTTGGGCTTTATATGGTTTGTTAGTTTTCAAGACATCTAGTAATTGGTATCCTAAACTAATATATAAAATTTGTGAGCTAGCTTGTTTCATAGTATAAATAATGTTTTGATTATTATTTATAGTGCTTTCTAGTTCTAATAATTTAGCTAAATATAGTTCTTTTGTATGGTCTTCTACAACTGTTGTTCTTTTACTATCTACGGGAGTAGCAGTAGTTGTATTGCTAGATATTATTGGTTTAGAAGTAATATGTAATGTTGTTTTCAGATTTGAAAGCAATGAATCATCTATATATTTCACATAGGCAATAAACACTAAAATAACCGTAAGCAATATAGCTATAAGATATAATTTGATTTTTATTGTTACTTTTTTAGGTTTTTGAGGATTTTCACTCATACAAAATACCACCATTTCTTTTTTATAATATAACTTTAGCATAAAATCTAAAGTTTGCTATACTAACATAATATAAGTATAAATTATTTTTATAAAAAAGGTATATTTTTTATATGTTAGTGCTTGGTATAGAGAGTAGCTGTGATGAAACAGGTATTGCTGTAGTTAATGAAAAGGGCGACATTTTGGCAGATGTATTGTTCTCGCAAATAGATTTACATCAAATATATGGCGGTGTAGTGCCTGAAATCGCTGCACGTAGCCATGTAGAAATTATAGACAAATTACTCTTAGAAATAAAGAATCGTTCAAATTTGGATTTTAATAGTATAGATGCGTTTGCTTCAACTGTAGGTCCGGGTTTGGTAGGTGGTTTAGTAATTGGAACCATGGTAGCTAAAACCCTTGCATTTGCTTACAATAAACCTTTTGTTGGTGTTAATCATTTGCAAGCACATGGACTTTTACCATCTATGCAAACATCTATTACTTTTCCATATTTATTGCTGTTAGTATCAGGTGGACACAGCCAATTTGTTGTTGTTAAATCTTATACTAATTTTGAAATCATTGGGACAACAATTGATGATGCAATAGGGGAAGCATTTGATAAATCTGCAAGATTAATGGGTTTGCCATACCCGGGTGGCAAAGAAATAGAAATGTTAGCTACAATGGGCAATCCTAACAAATTTATATTCCCTTGTCCATTATGCAACATGAAAGATATGTCTAACTTGTATAATTTTTCTTTTTCAGGTTTAAAAACAGCGGTAAGAGATTGCATTCAAAAAATTGGCATCAATAATTTAACAATGAAAGATAAGCAAGATATTTCCGCATCATTACAATACACATTAAGCAAAATAGTTTTATATAAAACACAAAAAGTTTTACAATACTTTGAATTAAATTATGGCAAATGCCACTATTTTGTTATTTCAGGTGGGGTATCGGCCAATAAAAGCATTAGAGCTGTTTTACAAAATTTATGTGATGAAAATAAAATAACTATGGTAGCTCCACCACTTCATTTATGCACAGATAATGGGGTTATGATTGCTTGGGCAGGGTTAAAAAAGTTAGAACTTAATTTAGTAAACAGACTAGATTGTAAAATTTATCCTCGTTTGGCTATAGATTGCGATATATAGATAAATTCTTTATAAGTTAAAATAAGTTTTAATTGTAGGAATGGTTATAGTTTTTTGCTGTTCCATAACTATTTTTTCTAAAATTTCAACTGTATTTTTAATGCTAGGGGTAGAACGTTCTATTCGTTTAAAAAGGTAAGCTACAACATCTGCATCTATATGCAATTGTTTATCGGAGAGCATTTTAATAAATAGTTTCTCTAAGATTTTTTGGGTTGGTTGTTTTAAATGAAAAATAAGAGCACTTTTAAGACGAGATTGTAAATCTAATAAATTAATATTCAATGCTTCCACATTTTCTTTAGCAGTAATAATTAATATTTTGTCTGAACTTATAATATCATTGTATAGGTGAAATAATAGTTCTTCGTGCTTAGGCAGAAAACTCTCAATATTATCAATTAGTAGAACACTATGATTCTCTAAGTATTTATTTACAACATTTTTTTCAAATGCTAAAAGGGGAATTTCAGCACCTGACTGTTTTTTTAAAAACAAATTAGAAATGAAAGACTTGCCAACACCATGCTCTCCATAAATAAAAATTATATTGTACAATTTATTATTTGAAAAAAAGAAATGAATTAATTCTTGGTTAAAATCTTCACAGATTAAATCTTCGGCAATATATTTAGTATTATTATGAAAATTAAAAAATAATTGCCCCATAATTTATTGTCCACAATTTGCATCGTATCCAAGAGTTAATGTGGTTACATCTAGCAATATGCAATATTTTTTTAATGTATTTTGAAAATCAGCTAAGCTTTCATTCTGTTTAATATGAATTTTAACTGCAGATGGATTAATTTCTGTAATTATTAATTCTTTAATTTCAGTCATGCTGTGTAATTTTTTATCTATGTTCGCCCAATCATCATAATTGCCAGTATAAACTATAAATGTTTCGTTGATAGATGTAGCATTGTTGCGTTTAATTATGCTAAGTTTCCATGTTTCTTCAATATACCTTATTGCTTTATACTGTGCGTCTTCTATGGTAGATATATTAGAGAAAAACTGTTTAGTATTAGTGGCATAATTAATAACATTCATATTGTATGAATGATCATTATTTTTTGTTAAAATTACAGCAAATATATCGTTGATATCTAAATGAGTTTTTAAATCATTAATTACTAATTGTGTGTCTTTGCCCTTTAGAAATTGGCTACTTGGTGGGCTATAGTAAATGAAAGTAGATAAAAAATCTTCAGGCTTGGTTTGTACCCACAGGTCATTCCATGCAGAAATTAAAACTTCTTTCCCATTTTCATAATACCTTGGAATAATTAAATAACTTAGCCCTTTTGCTTTTACATATGGAATTTTGTTGTTATCTAAGAAATTATAAATTACCTCGCTATTAAAACTAAATATTACATCTGATGAGTACTCTTGGTTAGCAATGTTTTCGTTTTTAATGTTAATGCTTTGTTCAAATATATAAGCATTTTCTGTATCTATTAAGTCGTTGATATCTTGGTAATATTTACTGGTAGTAATATTATAGATAACATTCAATAGTGCTGAAACCCTAGCTTCTGTTAATGCTAGTTCTTTAGATTTTTGTGCATCATCACCATGAAAACTAGCATGAGATTTACTATAAAATAGTTGCGAATAACCAACAGTACTGTACATTGTTATTACTATAATAAAAAATATTAGAAATTTTTTTTGCAACATTATATTACCTGTTTTACTTTTCTACAAATTTACCATTTGAATCCTGATTAAAAATAGTCATTTTCCAATCCTCTAGTTTCATATGGTTCAAATCTTTCCATCTTTGCCGATTCATTGTTAAAATATTGTTGTTATTTTTATTAAAAATAACAAATATTTTTTCCATACTAGAAATATCAGGGGTGGGAGCATCATCTATTAAAAAAAGGAATGTCGCCTGATTTTTTACTAGGCACTTTTCATTTTCTTTGGAAATGCCAAGCACTATAGAATTTTCATGCTCCCACTTATTATCAACAATGCAGTGGGGTAACCACTGATGCCCTGTCCATAAAGATTTATTATAGACCTCTAGCATTTCTTCATCTTTTAATAATACCAAAGCTTTACCATTGCTATTAATAGTTTTATCTAGTAATTCTATTAAATATTTCACCTGATTATCTAGGGCAATAGCATAAAATTTTATATCTATTTTCATTGTTTATAAAAATAATATATTATTTTTCATAGTTTAATTTAATAAAGTCATTTAATAATCTTACCCCAAAGCCAACAGCTCCACGTTTTGCTGTAGGTGTATTCTCTAAGGTTAGTGCCATACCAGCAATGTCAAGGTGTGCCCATTTAACATCACCAACAAATTCTTTTAAAAACATTCCTGCAAATATGCTTCCCGGTACCCTTGTAGCTGTGGAAATATTTTGTAAATCGGCAATATTAGACTTTAATGGCTTTGCATATTCCTCGGTTAAAGGTAGTTGCCATAGTAATTCACCACTATATTCTCCTGCTTGCATTAGTTGATTTGCTAAGTCTTGATTATTAGAAAATAATCCTGCACGTTCACCGCCTAAACACACTACAATTGCCCCTGTTAATGTGGCTAAATTAATCATAGCACTTGGTTTAATTACCGTGTGGGTGTACCACAATAAATCTGCTAATACTAAACGTCCTTCGGCATCTGTATTTAATACCTCTATTGTTTTGCCCGACATAGATGAAATAATATCGCCCGGCTTAATAGCACTGCCATTTACTAAATTCTCTACCAAGCCTACAACCCCAACTACATTTACCTTAGCTTTACGCTCGGCTAAGGTTTTAATTAAGCCTACAGTAGCAGCAGAACCCGACATATCACTTTTCATTGTCATCATGCCCATTGCTGGCTTTAAGCTGTAGCCTCCACTATCGTAAGTAACTCCTTTACCTACAATAGCTAAAGGTTGGCTTACATCTTGCTTGCCATTGTATTTTAGGATTGCTACATATGGTTCTTTATCACTTCCTAGACTTACCGAGAGAAAAGAATCCATTTTTAAAGCAGTAAGGGCTTTTTTATCTAATATTTCTACTTCAACGCCTAAATTAGTTAGCTCTTTAATTCGTTCTACATAAGATGATGGATACAAAACATTAGCAGGCTCACTAATAAGATCACGGGCAAAAGTAACTCCACTAACTAAGGCATTACTTTCATTTGTATCAAACTTTGCATTAACTATATTTATTGTTTTAAGTGGTTTGTCTTCATTTTTATTGCTTAAATACTTGTTAAAATTCCATAACTTAAGCCTGATGCCTGTGATTATATCATCTATAATATTAGAGTTATTACTTTCACCGAGTATGTGGATATAAATACTAGTTTCTGTGTTAATATAATCGCCTAAAGTACCCCCACAATTTAGTGCAATTTTTCTATTAAGATTTTCATTGTTACCAAGACCAACAAAAATAAGGTGTTTTAATCCTTTAAATGCAGATAGTTTTAATACTTGTGTTTTTTTAGCATTAAAATCATAATTTTGTAAAATTTCTTGTATGTTTACATCTTGAAACATGGTTGTTTTACTTAAACTAGCGATGTTTTCTATGGTAAGAAAGTATACTAAAGTACTGCTATTATCGTATTTGACATTTTCTATTACTTGAATTTCCACTATAACCTCGCCCACTTTTTTAATAGGAATAATATAATATATATATTATACTATAATACAATATAAAATATATTTTTTAAATAAAAATAATTCTCTGGGGGTAATGCTGTGTTGAAGGTAGATCAAATAAATCTTCTTATTAAGAAAGTAAAAGAAGCGGGCGACATAGCTATTTTATTGCAAAAACAAGGTTTAAAAGTAGAAAATAAACCTGATGGTAGTTTGGTTACCAATGCCGATAAATCTTTAGACAAATTTCTTAGCCAAGTTATTAGAGAAGAACTCAAAAATAACGATTTAATTATTTCAGAAGAAGATGTAGCAGAGGGCAATTCTCCCACAGTGGAAGTTGGGCAAAGTTTTTGGTCTATAGATCCTATAGATAGCACCAAATCATTCATTAATAATAATCCATTTTATTGTATTACTATTGCTTATATTGAAAATCAAGTACCTACTTTTGGGATTATTTACGCTCCTGCTACTCAAGAATTATGGTATGGAGTTAAAGATTTAGGAGCTTTTAAAATTATTGGTGATGGGTTGCCCAAACAAATAACTACTCGTAAAGTTCCAAATGGTGGTGCAGTGCTTATGAGTTCAGAGGAACAAATCACCCGTGCCGAGATCATAGAAAAATTCCATATTGTAGAGGAAATTAAAATTCCATCGGCAATTAAATTTTGTTACATAGCAGACGGCAGAGCCGATTATTATGTAAGAAAACGGAACAAAGCCTGTGATTGGGATATATCTGCAGGGCATGCAATTATTGAGTCAGCAGGCGGAGTATTCAATTTTGTAACGCCCGATGAAAATTTTCAATATGGTATACCTCCTTACTTGGCACCATGTTTGATGGCTAAAGGAGATAAAAGCAAATAAGAATGTAAACTATGGCAAAAATACTTACAATCAATGAAAATAATATTAAAACTATAGTAGATAGCTTACAACAAGGTATGATTGTTGCATTACCCACAGATACTGTTTATGGGCTTGGTGGCAACGCTACTGATAATAATGTGGTAAAAAATATTTTTCACTTAAAGAAGCGTAGCTTTAATAAGCCATTGAGTGTAAATTTTCCTACTTTAAGTTCCATTTATCAACATGTTGAACCAAATAAAATATTAGACATTATTGCCAAGAAATATTTACCGGGTGCTTTAACTTTAATTGTAAATAAAAAGGATACTTCTAACATATCTAATTTATGCAGTGCTTTCGTAGATGGCAAATGGAAACAAGCGGTTCGTATTCCTAACAACCTAGATTTATTAAATGTATTGTCTAAAATAGATGTTCCAATATGTTTACCCAGTGCTAACATCAGTGGTTTGCCTAGTTTGGTGAATGCACAGCAGGTTTTGGAGCAATTTTCCCATACCGACATCATGATTTTAGATACTTTACAAACATGTTCGGGAGTTGATTCTACAATACTAGATATCTCCAGTGGGTATGCTAAGATAATACGCTTAGGTAGTTTTAATCTTAATAATATTAAAGAGTTAGGAGTTGAAGTAAAATAGATGACTGTTCACATCAACTTATTAATTAGTTGCCTTAGACAATTCATGGGAAACGACCAAATTGTTGATAGCCACGATATAAACTATATAAAATATTCTACAGAAAAACGTGGGAATTTTGCCTCGAATCCAGCCTATGTTATTTTTCCTAAAAATACTGATGAACTTGCTAAAATCATTGCTTATTGCAATGAGTTTGAGGTTGGGGTGGTTCCGCAAGGTGGAAATAGTGGGTTGGTTGGTGGCTCTGTAGCTGATGTTTCTGAAATTATTATTAGCTCTAAACTCATGAATTCTATTGTTGTAAATCCTAGTAATTTATCTTGTGAGGTTGGTGCAGGGGCTATTTTAGCAGATGTCAAGGAAGAATGTAATAAGCATAATTTATTTGTTCCATTAACTTTACCATCACAATGCACGTGTACCATTGGTGGAAATATTGCTACCAATGCGGGTGGGATTAATGTATTAAAATATGGTAGCACTAAAGATAATATCTTAGGCATAGAGGCAGTTTTACCAAATGGTGATATTTATTCCGATTTAAATACTTTAAGAAAACGTAATATTGGAAGTGATTTTAAACATTTATTAATAGGCAGTGAAGGTTTAATGGGTTTTGTTAGCAAAGCTACTATGAAATTATTTCCCAAGCCCAAGAAATCTATTCATATGCTATTGTCTGTAGCTAGCATAAACAATTTACATTCTATGTTTCAAGCATTTTACCAAGAGTTTTACCCTTATTTAAGTGCTTTTGAAATTTTTAATTCCTATAGCTTGCACTTGGCTCAGAAGCACTACCTTAGTCATTGGTTCCCAATAAAAAGACTAGATAATCATTGGTATGTACTTGCTACATTAGATTTATATAATGACAGCATTGATTTCTATACTGCTATAACAAATCAAATTAACCAAGTTATTGCTTATAATAAATTCAGTGATAATTATTATATTACAGAGAATGATAAGATTTGGGATACTCGCCTATGTATATCAGATGCACAAAAACAAGAGGGCTTTAACATCAAGCATGATATTTCTGTTCCTATTGATAAAATTATTGCATTTATCCAAGAAACAGAAGTTATTTTAGCTGAAAAATACAATAATAAGTTGATTCTTGTTATTTTTGGTCATATGGGCGATGGTAATCTTCATTATAATATTTCATTAAAAGATGGTGATAATATTAATGATTTAAGAGTGATGCAAAATGAAATAAGGGCTATAGTTATTAAACAAGCTATAAAATTCAATGGAACATTTAGTGCAGAACATGGTGTAGGGCAAATTTATACTGAACAATTAAAGGAATATTATTATAATAATCAATATTTTTATCTAAAAAAATTAAAACATATTTTAGACCCAAAGAATATTTTTAATAGAAATAAAGTGATTGTTAATTAAAATAAAATTGTTTATTATAAGAGTAGATAATTAGTTATAATTTTAGAACTAAAAAACATCTTTGGCGTAAGTAGTTGTTTTGCAATTGTTGAATCTGCACTATTTGAGAACAAAATATTTTGTATGTAATAATTGCAATTGGGCATTTTAATTATAGTACCAAATGAAAAGAATGTGTCCTGAGTTTTGCATCTTATAATCTTTTTGTAAAATACTTTAGCTATGTCAACAGGTGATTTGGAAAAGAGATTTACAGTGCCAAACAAAATTTTTCTACGGTTACTTTTGTTATTCTTTAAAGTCTTGTTGCTATTTAATTTAGCTTGCGGAGCAATTATTTTTGTTGCCGATTTTACAGAAAATCTTAGAAAATATATTGACTATAATAATTTCTCCTTTGCTACTGTGTTCATTATATCTCTTTGTAAGCAACCATTTTTTTTAATGGAGGCATCACCATTTATTGTTTTATTTAGTAGTTTCTACACAATTAGAAGTATAGTTCTACAGCGAGAGTTAGATATTTATAGATCTTCGGGTATCTCTATTTGGAAATTTTTAACTCCTTTTTTATTGGTAGTTTTTCTTTGGGGGAGCATGCTTACCTTTGGCATGTCTTATCTCTCGTCTAAATTTTTAACGCAAAAAGATACTTTAGAACAAGCATTAGTAGATAACACCATAGTTAATGAAAATGTTATTTGGATGATAGATAAACAAAATGCTAGTTATCAACATTTTATTATGCTACAAGAGATGAAAAAAAAAGGTAATCTAGTTTCTTTGGTTAATCCTAATGTTTTTGAGGTGCGTAACGATTCTTTAAAAAAGATGTGGATTGCACAAACAGGACTTATTAGGGGCAATGAACTTATATTGTATAAAGTTATTGAGTATGATCGTAATAAAATTTATGTACAAGAAGCAGAAGAATATAAAATTATTTTAGGTAATAAAAATAACGACTTAAATAGCTTATCTCTTGAACCATCTAGATTTTCTATTTATGATTTTTATAGTTTTATTAAGAATTTAGATGAATTAAACCTAGATAGTAAACCGTATAAGTCGGCATTTTATAATATTTTAACATTACCATTAATTTTTATGGCAATGGTTATTATCAGTACAATTTTTGCTTTAAGTGATCTAAGGCGGGGTAAAAATTTATATGCAATATTTATGACTTTATCTATTGGCTTTATTTTATACTTTGTTTTAAATTTTGTAAATGCACTAGGGGTGGCGGGAGTGTTCCCTCCATTGTTAGCTCATCTATTATCTAAAAGCATTGCATTGTTAATTGCAGTGCAATTTTTATTGCATAAAGAGGGCTTATAGAATTGATGTTATATTTACGGGCTTGTGTTATTATTTTCTTGTTTATTCTTTTTGGCGTTACTTTTAGTAAAGCACAAGAAAAACATTTAGTAGATTTTAAAGCAAACTATATAGAGTATAATTTTAAAGATGATCTGTTAGTAGCTACGGGCGATGTACAGTTTCAAGAGCAAGGAGAAACTATTAAGGCCGACAAACTCATATATAATACCAAATTAGATTTATTAATTGCTGAAGGTAGTGTTTATTATAAAAATAAATCTGGCACTGTCTCATACACCGAAAAATTACAATTATATATGGATATTAATAGTGGCATTAGCCAAAACATTAGAACTATGTTTGCAGACCGGTCAACGTTTACTTCGGATTATTTGGAGAAGAAAAATGCTAGTGAGTATGATTCACAGGGAGGGTGTTATACTTCGTGTAGCGTAGTGAACAACTTACCTACTTGGAGTGTAAAAGGCTCGGAAGTAGTATATAATCAGGAAAAAGACTTGGTTACATTTTACGGTGCATGGTTTACCATTTACGATATACCTATTTTTTGGACTCCATACATTAGAATAACTAATTTAAAAAATGAAAGAGAAATGGGTTTTTTAATTCCTAAGTATAAAAGTACTCTTGGAATGCAAGATCAAATTATTTTGCCGTTTTATTTGCCTATTGGTGATTCTCAAGAACTTTTTCTTACCGCCCATATTCCCTTTGATGAAAAGAATATGAGGGTAAACAACAACAAAAATCCTTTGTTTACAAGTGTATATAGAGGTTATATTTTAGATGGATCAGTTGTGGTTAATGCAGGTTATTTAGATGACAGTTCTTATAATGCAAACACACTGCATCAAGATAAGCAATGGCATTATTTTATGAAAGGTGATCATGCTATTAATGACATTTTCTTTTTATCTTATAACATTGAGGAAACTAATAATTATCCTTATTTGAATCTTTACGACATTAATCCTAAAGATAGCAAAGAGTTATTTTTAGATAATAAAATACAATTAGAAGGTTTTTTTAACTATAATTCCTATCTTAATATGCAGTGGGATAATTTTCGCTCGGTGGCTACCAATGTTCAATTGCAAGATAATTATAACCAAGATACCGCTATTTCTTACTATTTTCTTGGCGATTATAAAGATTGGGGTAGAATAAATATGAATTACAATGCTAATAGCTTCTATGAAAATAGCAGTACAAATATTTATAGATTTGTGTCAGATATTAATTATACCTATTATCAACCAACATTTACAGGTAATTACACATTTGATTTCACAGGTAGGGGAGCGTACTATATAGAGAATAATGATAAAGGTAACATGATTCAAGATAACTCTTATATGGTTTTAGCTACAGGTCTTACTTGGGAGTATCCTTTAATTTACACACTGAGTGATGTAACAGCTTTTTCTATGTCTCCTAAGGTACAAAGCACTTTTTCTAATTTTATAAATAATAATTATAATGAATGGACGCTAGACGCACTTGAATCAGATATTACAGCTAATAATCTATTTAATTTAAATCATTATAATGGTTTAGATAATTTTGATGATGCTAAAACTATTAAATATGGGTTGAGTACATTGTATGCTACGCATTCTAACCTATGGAGTAAGATTTTTTTTGGGCAAAGTATCAAAATGTACGACTATACTAGTGAAGATGGGCAACGTACCACTATTGCTGAAAAATCTAATTTTTTTATTAATGCTGAATTAGCACTGTTTAAAGGCTTTTCAATTAACTACGATCAAGTTTTATCTCCACAATTAACAAATGTGCGAGACAGTGTAAATCTTAGTTATTCGAACAGTTTATTTTCACTAGGTGGAACACATTCTTCTGCAAAATTAGACCCGACAATATTTGGTATAGAAAAAATTTCTGAAGTAACATTAAATTCTCGCTTCAATGTTAATAGGAATTTTAACTTATCTATGTTACGTGCTTATGATACAACCAAAGGTACTTATAGATTAAAAGCATTAAGCTTTCAAGCTAACTTACAGAATGAGTGTATTGTTTTTAGTGTATATTCAAACCGAGAATATTATGAAACCATTAATGAAGTAAATAGTTATGGCTTTACGGTAAATCTTAGAAATATCGGTATTGTTTCCCAATCTTTAACGGGCATAGAAAGTTTATTTGTTCCATAATAATAAATAATAAAATTTTTATATAATTTATGATATAATCAATAAACATATACAAAATAAATAAGAAAATAAAATGAAATTTGTTATAAATATAATATTTTTGTACTTTATGTTAATTAACATTAATGTTGCTTGGGCGGTTGATGATAGAATTTTAGCTGTAATTAATAATAAAAAGATTATTTCTTATTATGATGTAATTAAACAAATTAAATTTATTAATCTTATTACCACAAATAAAATTAATCCACTAGATAAAGATGCGGTTAATGTGGTTTTAAATCAAATGATTAATAACTCTTTAATTGGAGATTCTGGAAAAACATACGGTATAGCAGTTACTTATGCCGAGACATTAGATTTTTTGTTAAATTTAGCCAAAACTCTAGGTGTTCCAAAAGATAAAATTATAAAAAAAGCTGAAAGTGCTGGCATCTCTAATGATGAATTTATGAATATGGTTAAAGTTAATGTGTTGTCAGAAAAAGTTAAGCAAGGCTTTGCATACAGTAGGGCTCAAGTTTCAGGAGTAGAGATAGATAAAGAAATAGATCGTATTTTAGAATTAAATGGTAAATTAGAATTTTTAATGTACGATATTTCTATATCTTTAAGCAATAGGACAAATGACGAAGCAAAACAGCATATTGATTTTATTTATAAAGAGCTTGAAAAAAGTAAGAATTTTGTTAATATAGCTAAGGCATTTTCTGAAGATTTAAGCTCTAAAAATGGTGGAGAAATAGGTTGGGTGCCACAAGAATATTTGCCTGTTGAAGTAATACAAGCTATGGAAAAAATGAAACCTATGGCTTTTAGTAAGCCAATTAAAGTTGGTAATTCTTATAAAATCTTAATGTATAAAGAGATAAGACCACTTTTACAATTAAATCCATCTGAGCCAAAACATTTTGCTCAATTACGTGAATTTGTTAAACAGAAATTGATGTTTGATAAATCACAAATTGTTTTAGATGAATTTATTACCGATATATATCAAAATACCTCAATTACCATTTATAAATAATGAAGATAGCAAACTGTGTAGCTTTAACCTCTGGCGATATTAATTCTATTGCACCATTAATTACACTTAAGGCTTGGCTTAAGTTGCGTAATACAGAATATAGCTTTGTTCTTATAGGTGATACCAAATATTTAGATAATTTAATTAAACATTTTAGTTTGCCAATACAAACCTGCGTAGTAGATAATATAGACGATGTGCCAAATATTTTTAAGAACTACCTGCCTGTAATTAATATTGCCCAAGAATATGAATGGGATATTGGTGTACGTAGCATTCATAATGCGTTATTTACATTATCTTCTATTGACTTAGCCATAGACTATGCTTTAAATAAAAAGGTTTTTGCTATTGTTAGCAATCCTATAGATAAAGAACTGATAGCGCAGGGACTGGGCAATACAAATTTTAAGGGGCATACGGGATATTTGGGTGAAAAAACAAATAGCAATCCTATTATGATGTTGTGCTCAACTAATAGAAAAACAAAAGTTATTCCATTAACTACACACATGCCATTAAAAGATATTTTTGCAGTTTTAAATGAAAGCTTTATAATTGAAAGTATCACAAATATTGCCGAAAATTTAATCAAACATGGCTTTTACAATATGAGGGTAGCGGTTTGTGGTTTAAATCCTCATGCAGGAGACAATGGTTTAATGGGTAATGAGGAACAAGAGTTTATTATTCCTGCATTAACCAAGTTACAAGACATGGGTATTAATTGTTATGGACCATTTTCTGCAGATACTCTTTTTATTCCAAGTTCTTTAGAAAAATACGATGTTGTAATAGGTATGTATCACGACCAAGTTCTTGCTCCATTTAAAGCATTGCACTTTGATGATGGCGTAAATTGTACACTGGGCTTACCATTTATTAGAACTTCTCCCGATCATGGAACTGCATTCTCTATGGCAAACAACATAGCCACCTGTGAACATAGTTTAGTTAGTGCTATTATTATGGCTTATAACCTGCATAAAAATCAACTTACATAGTATATAGCAATGAAATTTCAGCACAATAAAGCACTAGGACAACATTTTTTAAATGACGATAATATTATAGGACAAATAATTTCTAATGCTCATAGTTTGGCAAATTATAATGTTTTAGAAATTGGTCCGGGCAATGGTGCTTTAACCATCAAACTCTTAGCAAATGCAAAGTCTGTACTGTCTATTGAAAAAGATTTGCGTTTAAAAACCAATTTACTATTATTAAAAGAGCAACATGCTAATTTTAATTTTATTTTAGGTGATGCTTTACATCTTAATCCCCTTGAACATATAGCTTCTCCAAGAGTGCTAATTGCTAATTTACCTTACAATGTTGGCACACAAATTTTTCTAAATTATCTACATGAAGATAAAACTTTGGTTGGTAATTTTGATTATTTTATTTTAATGTTACAAAAAGAAGTAGCCCAGAGAATTGTTGCAAGTGCTGGTGATAATCATTATGGACGTCTTTCTATAATTAGTAATTTACTAGCTGATGCCGAGTTATTATTTTATGTGCCTAAAGAAAGTTTTGATCCTGCACCGAAGGTAGAATCTGCAGTTATTAAAATTACTCCTCTGAAAGACCCTAGATACAAGGTTGATATTAGTAAATTAGAAAAAATTACAGCATCAGCATTTTCAGGTAGAAGAAAAACCATTAGAAACTCTTTAAAACTATACAATGTAGATTTTGAAAAATTAGAAATTAATTCAGGTAAAAGGGCAGAAGAAATATCTGTTGAAGATTTTTGTAAAATCTCTAATTCTGTATGAAATTAAGCTATATTACCACTTAAGCTTATTGCCATCATCGTCTTCAAACTTTTCTAGTGCTATTAAGAATATATCTATCAGTATCCATAAATAACCAATAACTAATAAACAGCTTAGAATCTGCATTAACGCACTACCTATTTTTCCTACATAAAATCTATGCATAGAGAATGAACCAAAAAATAAACATAGTAAAAATGCCACTATACATTTTTTTTTGCTCAAATGCCTTACATATTTTGTTATATAAGGATTTTCTTTTCCACATTTTGGGCAAAGAGTTGCATCTTTACAAAACTCATAAGCACAATTACTACAGAAAATATTGTTGTTAGTCAAAATAATACTCCTTAATTTTAGAAGGGTTGGCTTTTGAATCTAATTTTTTAGCTAAGCTTCCTATTGTAAGCCATAGTTTGAAAAACTTTACTAACTAGGTAGTGTTACCCCCCCCAAATATCTCCCTTATAAACCCAACCAATAATAACAAGGTCGGAATTTTTTACCTTTAATTCAATTTGACATAAAAGACTGCTAAGGGGGCAATTCTTTACTTCAATTATATTATGTTTAGTAATAATAGCAACTTTTTTAGAAGTAGTAACCTCACGCCTATACACCGTGGTTTCTGATGCAATTATTAGGGCTGTCTTTTTTGTTGTAGTAAGGTTCTTATATACCCAGCCACGATTACCTAAAAAATCTTCAACCGCATACCATTCATTATGGCGAGAAAGCGTTTTTAATGGGAACCCACGCTTATTATAAATAAGAATAATTGGATATTCTTTACTAGGTCCACTACGTAAGTTTGTTATAGCATCTCGGGTGCTGACAAAAAATGGAAATTGAACTTGATTTTTTTTATTTACTTGATACTTAATAAAAAAAGCTCCTGCTCCTACTAACACAACCAACGCAATGGTAAAAATGAAATTAATAGGGTTCATGCTTAATATTAAATACCAGTGATTAAAGTAAATATTATTACAATGCCTAGTATATATTCATCTACTTTTTCTTACAATATAAAAGAGATAAAAAGGCATATTATAATATTGATGATTGCAATAAATAAATGTGGTAAAAAGTTTAATGAACGTCTTACCACTTTATTGTAAATAATTTAGAACTATTAAACGACTAGTGTTTTTTATACCAGCCATAAGATTGGAATATTTTATTAGTAGGTTCATCATTCTGTAAAAAATGTAAGAATACTTTAGCTTCTTCCGTAATGTTTTTACTAGGAACTATATTAAAAGAACGACTAATTACCAAATCGGGTGATATTTTAATTGCATCTCCTATCTCAGGGAATGAAACTGCCCAATCTGTCCAAGTAATAAAAGCATCTATCTTTGCATCTGGGTCTGTAAACATTTTTACAGCAGATCCACTATTTGGTGCATAAAACACAATATTAGATTTAATACTTTGTAGAATATTAATATCTTTCATTCTACCTATAAGGTCTTCCCACACCGCTGTGCCTGAGGTATTACTTTTACCTGCCCCTTCTACTACAACAACGTTTATATTTTTACCTGCTAAGCTTTGTAAACTTTTAATATTTTTTGGATTACCTTTTTGTACTAAAATAATGGTGTCATGATAGTACAAAGAGACACTGTCTTTATAATTAAATCTATTTGGTAAATTATTAATTATGCTTAAAGCCGATTGTTCTGAGGCTCCATATATAAAATCTGCATTTTGTTTAGCTTGTTCTATCCATTTTGCTTCAGGACCATAAACTAAATGAACTTGAATACCTGTTTTTTCAGTAAATAGTTTTATTGCAGGAGATAAAGCTGTATTAGGACCACCCGGTCCATAAATGTTAATATCTGCAAAACTTACAGAAGATGTCATTATAATTAACAGCATAAATATAAAATTCAACATTAGTTACCTCATTTAATTATTAATTATACCAATTAAATATAACATTAATTATATGTTAGATTTGTATAATTAAAAATTTATGATATATTATATAGCTATTATTACAATTCGTTTATATATATAATAAGCAATTGAATAAATCATTGTTAGAATTACTATGGTAGAAAAGTTAATATAGTATTATATATCATTTTTTATAGTTTAAATAAGCTTTATTGCTGGCACAAGCTAAGTGCTTACGCACAATCTTTATACAGTTGCTTTGCGACTTGCGTGTCTGTTCAGCACGAGTTTAATAGGCTACGCCTATAGTCTTTATATAGTTGCTATGCAACTTGCGTGTCCGCTGGCACAAGTTATGCTAGCTAAAGCTAGAATTATGTACAGTCGCTATGCGACTTGCGTGTCCGCTGGCACAAGTTATGCTAGCTAAAGCTAGAATTATGTACAGTCGCTATGCGACTTGCGTGTCTGTTC
>CANHGT010000010.1 GCA_947460385.1 Alphaproteobacteria bacterium | reverse complement strand
TGAGTCTAAGAAAAAATCATAATGAATGTTATTCACATATTTACTACTAGTGATAAAAATTATGGTATTCCTTTATGTGTAATGATTACATCTGTTTTATATAATAAATCTATTGCAGATAACATAGAGTTTCATGTTTTAGATTTTGGCATATTATATGAAGATAAAGCTAACATTAATGCGGTTGTTAATAAATATAATGCCAAAGTTCATTATTATGAAGAACACAGCTTAGATTTAACAAATTATAATGTTCTAGTAGAAAAATTATATAAGAAATATGATGTTACTAGTTATATTAATCCTAATACCTTTGTGCGTTTATTAATATGGGAGCAGTTTCCTAATTTAGATAAATGCTTATGGTTAGATGCCGATTTAGTAGTGAATCAATCTCTTGCTAATTTGTGGGCAGTTGATGTTACAAACACATTATTTGCAGGAGTATTAGATTTATGTATTTTTGAAGATTTTGAAGATGTTATAGATACAGATTCAATATCATATGTAAAACTTTGCAAACAGCAGAAAAACATATATATGAATGCGGGGGTATTACTATTAAATTTACAAGAATTACGTAAACTAGGTTCTTTAAAAGACATATTAAATAATTTATACAATTACATTGATGCAAATAACATAAAGCTAACCTATTACGACCAAGATATTTTAAATATAATATGTAAAGAGAATATAATAGAGTTACCAATACACTATAATTTAGTAAATTGGTATTTTAATAAGCAATGTACACAGTATAATAGTGAAGATTTACAAACAGCAAGAGCGAACATTCAAACTAGCGGCATACTACATTATACAGGTTCTAACAAGCCTTGGTTGTTTAAAAGCAAAATAATCTATAAACCATTTTTTCAAGTTTATTGGTTTTATTTATCTTTAACACCATATAAAAAATTGAAGCACTTGTATGCTTATAAGGCTTCCTTGCACAGGGTTATTAGTAGATTTGCAAATAAAAATACAAAAAAAATTAAATGGTTAAAGTTAATAATTTTATTACCTTTTTCACCTATTTTGTTTATTTTATATTTATTTAGTAGCTATAAAATAATCAACACATAAAATATATGTAATTATGCTGTATTTGTAATGCTGATGTTCTTAGGGCTAATTTATTTATATTTTTTAGGCATAGATTTATAGATAAATCTTTTATATTGTTAAATTGAGTAAAGCAAGCATAGTTTTATATTAAGATTATGTAAATAGGAGTTTCGTACCTTATGTGAAAAAAATAAGATAATGTAACTACACTACCTTATTTATATTCTAATTTCAATACTTCTAAAGATTTTACAGCGTTTGGGGTAGCAATATCTACTATATCGCCTACTTTTTTACCAATTAAAGCATGGGCAAGGGGAGATGTGTATGAAATTAAGCCTTTATCTAAATTACCTTCGTGCTCTCCTACAATTTGATACTGAAAATTTGCTTGAGTATCAATATTCTGTATGGTTACTGTTGCACCAAAAACAATTTTATCATTTTTAATTGTAGATGGGTCTATTACTTCGGCCATAGATATAATGCTATCTAAATTATTAATGCGTACTTCAACCAAACCTTGTTGTTCACGTGCTGCATGGTATTCAGCATTTTCAGATAAATCACCAAGCTCACGGGCTTCACCAATAGCTTTAATAATTTTAGGTCTTTCCACATGCTTAAGATTATTACGTTCACTTTCTAGAATTTTTAGTCCTAACACAGTTATAGGTATTTTTTTAACAACATCATTCATTTTTATTACTCCTATTTTATTTTATATAGAAAACAAAGATAAAACAATTAAATAGTATTATTTATTTTCATCAAACTATGTTATAATTGAACTATTATAATGATATAGGTTGTAAAAGTCAAGTGTTAAAAGTGTTAACTAAACAACAGTTATTGGTTCTTATATAATGCAGGAAGATTATATAGAAAAAATTCGCAGTGCGTTATCTATAGTAGAGGTAGTGAAAGAAAAGGTTAAACTTTCTAAGAAAGGTAGGGAGTATCAAGGTTTATGCCCATTTCATGGTGAAAAAACACCATCTTTTTATGTGAATGCTACCAAGGGGTTTTACTACTGCTTTGGTTGTCAGGCTAAAGGCAATATTTTTAACTTTTATATGGATATTTATCACATGTCTTTTGTTGAAGCAATTGAAGCTTTAGCAAAGAAAGCAAACATATCTTTGCCCCAGAACATCAATTTTCAAGTGAGTGATCAAAAGCAAAAATTATATGATATTTGTACTATTGCTAAAAATTATTTTGTTAAGCAATTAAATAGCGTAGCAGGATTAGAAGCTTTGCAATATTTAAAAGATAGGGGCATTAGCAAAGAAAGTATTCAAAAGTTTGAATTAGGTTATTCCTGTAGTAATAACAGTGAATTATGGAAGTTGTGTGAAAAACAAAACATTTATGAAGAAGATTTATTAATATTAGGATTAAAAAATCATAGCACAAATGGTGATAGTTATGATTTTTTTCACGATCGTTTAATGTTCCCAATTAAAGATAAGCAAGGACGCACAATAGGATTTGGTGGAAGAACATTAACATCTGAAAATCCTAAGTATTTAAACAGCAAAGAAAGCCCTATTTTTTATAAAAAAAGTAATTTATATGGTTTGCATGAAAGTTTATCTATGTTGAAAGATAGTAACAATATTTTGCTTGTTGAAGGCTATATGGACGTTATAGCTCTTCACCAACATGGCTTTCCTACAGCGGTTGCAGGTTTGGGAACGGCGATATCTGAAGAGCATGTGAAAACAATTCGTAAATATGATTCATCGCCACGTATTATTTTAGATGGTGATAATGCAGGCAAAAAAGCTACAATGCGATTAATAGACTTGTATTTATCGCTTATAGAGATTGGTGATAATCCACAATTTGTTTTTTTAGAATTAAATGAAGACCCAGATAGTTATATCAACAAAGAGGGAACAGTTAAATTTCAAGAGAAATTAAATGCAAGTAAAAGTTTATCAGAAGTACTATGGCAAGAATATACTTTAGGAAAAAATCTTTTAATACCTGAAATTTCAATGCAAGTTATGAAGTTGTTAGAAGAAAAAGTATATATCATACAGAATAAACAAATTAGAAATAATTTTTTACGTTACTTGCAAAACAATATGTATGAAAGTAGCAAGAGATTTTATAAAAAAGGAGATTACAATAAATATATTTCACCAATAAAATCTTATAAAATAGAAAGCACGAAAGAAAGAGAAGGAATTATGCTGTCTTGCATAATTATGTATCCCACACTATATTATGAAGTAGAAGAAAAATTAGGACAATTTATTTTTACCGATGAAAAGTTAGAAATATTCAGATTATTTTTAATAGAGAAATTTAATGATTCCAATATTGATGTAGATATGTTAGAATTAGTAGCTAAAAATCAAATAGATGATATTGTAGAATACATATTAAATATTAATCTTGTTAAACCAATTATAAAGAACATGCAAAGCATTGAAGAGGCAAGGAATCATTTTGATTCTGCCTATTTGTTTTTACAAAAAGAAGCCTTGCAAACAGAACAGAAAAAGTTATTAAAACAACTTAGTATTTTAGGTAAAGAGTTACAGTTAGTTAAAGATAGTGGCAATCAGGAACAAATAGATTCGGTAGAATATAAAATTAAAATTTTGTTGAAGCAAAGCCAAACTATCAATAATTATATAAAAGAAATTGCAGAATAAATCATAAACAAAGGATTTGATGTATAATGTCAAAAAAAATCACAGAAGATAAATCTACAACTTCACAAGTAAAAAAATCTGTAAAAGACAAGAAAAATGTAAGCCAACTAAGTCCTACCAGTAAAAAAACATCAACAAAAAAAATAGAAGAAGTGGGCAATTGGCTATCTAATGTTGAATTAAAAGGCAAAGAAAAAGGCTATGTAACTTATGATGATCTTAATTTTAGTTTGCCCCAAGATAAAATTACCGATATAGACATTGAAGAAGCGATTAATGTTTTGTCTGATATGAAAATAGAAGTGGTAGACAGGCTAAGGGAAGGCGATGAAAATGAAGATGATTTTTATAATAGTGGTATCATTGCCGAGCCTGATGCGGTATTAGACAAAGACAAAGAAGAAAAAGAGGGTATTATTAATACCTACGGTCGTACCGATAACCCTGTGAAACTTTATTACAAAGATATTACCCAAGTATCTAAAAGGCTTACAAAAGAGGGTGAAATTGCTATTGCTAAGCGTATTGAAGCAGGGCGTAAATTAATTATGGGCGGTATTGCAGAAAATCCTATTACTTATAAGGAGTTAGATGTATGGTATGCTAAATATAATCGGGCGGAAATTTTCATTAGAAATCTTATAGATTGGCAAAGTTTTTGCTCTGTTCACGAAGATGTTTTAGGAACGTTAGAGAAGTTGAAAGAAGAGCATTTTAAAAAAATTAAAGAAGATTATGCAGATGTGTTAGAATCAGAAGGGCATACGCCTGAAATAGAGGAAGAAATAGAGGGTGAAGTAGACGATGGCTTTAGCAATTTAGGCATACCTCTGGTTGTAATTGAAAATCATGTTCGTCAATTTTTTCTTTCATTAATAGAAGAGTTACAAATTTTAAATAGTGAAATTCGTAAAATTCATGAAGAGCAAAATAAATATTATTTAGAAAATAGACCATACAAAATCCCTGCTAAATTAAAAGTATTAGTTGAGGCTCGTAAATCTTTATTAAAAGACTTATGTCTTAATGTTACAACAATTAACAATATAACTAATAAAACCCACAAACTACATAAAGAAGTATCTTCGCAAGAAAATAAGATATTACGCTTGTTTTTAGATAAAAACGATAAAAGAGAACAATTGTTGTCTATTATTCCCCATTTAGTTGTGCCTCATAAATTTAAACTGTTTAAAAATAGCAATGTTAATAGAGCTAAAATTTTTGAAAACTATGGTGAATATATCAACAAAAGCATTAATATATTAAAAGATATTGTTACAGAACAAAGTTTATCTATAGACCAGCTTAAGACAGTTTTTTCTACAATTGAAAAAGGTGAATATCATACCAATAAAGCTAATCAAGAAATGATAGAAGGTAATTTAAGATTGGTGATATCTATTGCTAATAAATATTTTAATAGGGGATTACAGCGGGCAGATTTAATTCAAGAAGGCAATATTGGTTTAATGCGTGCTGTACACAAGTTTGACTATAAGCGAGGGCATAAGTTCTCAACATACGCCACATGGTGGATAAGGCAAGCAATAACTCGGGCAATTGCCGACCAAAGTCGTACAATTAGAATACCTGTACATATGATTGAAACCATCAATAAAGTGGTTAAAGCTTCGGTAATCTTTTCCCAAGAAAATGGTAAAGATGCTATACCTGAGGAAATAGCTGAAATGTTAAATTTATCGGTAGATAAAGTTCGTAAAGTATTAAGAATAGCTAAAGAGCCAGTAAGTTTAGAAACTCCTGTAAGTGATGATGAAAGTTTCCTAGGAGATTTTTTAGAAGATAAAAAAGCAGTACAACCATTAGAAATTGCTATTCATTCTGATCTTAAAAAGTCTATTAATCAAATATTGTCTACATTAACCCCAAGGGAAGAAAGAGTTTTAAGAATGCGTTTTGGCTTAGGAACAAATGCCGATAATACTTTAGAGGAAGTAGGAAAACAGTTTACGGTAACAAGAGAGCGTATTAGGCAAATAGAAGCTAAGGCGTTAAGAAAATTAAAGCACCCTAGTCGTTCTAAAAAATTAAGAAGTTTCTTAGATTTATAGTGAATTTTACTGTGTTTGAGTACATTTTCGCTTCAGCTAATGTGCTTAAACACATCTACTTATCATGCTAAATTACAATACTTTAGCTAAAATACTTATTTATTTGCAAATTAAAAGAATGTATCAGGAAATTTTTGTTATTAATTTGTTAATTGGTTTATGCTATATTGTACATTGTTCTTGATAATATGTAGGAGTATTTATGTTTGCTAAGCTTAAAGGCATTGTTGACACCATAGAAGATGACAATATAGTTGTAGATGTTCAAGGGGTTGGTTACTTGGTATACATTCCACAAAATTTAACAGCTTTATACCAAGAAAACGATTCGGTTTGTTTATTTGTACAAACTATAGTTAAGGAAGATTCAATAAATCTTTATGGCTTTAATAGTCTGTCTAATAAGAAGTTATTTAACTTATTAATTACTGTGCAAGGGGTTGGACCAAAAATCGCTTTACTGATGTTATCTAAAATGTCATTGGCAGATTTGCAAAAATCTATTTTATTGGAAGATGTAGTTCACCTAAAAAGTATTCCGGGCATTGGTTTAAAAGTAGCACAAAGATTAATAAATGAATTAAAAGATAAAATTAGTCATATAGAAGGGGTAAGCAATACTTCTTTACTATTAAAATCTACGTCTTCAACTGCAATTAATCAAAGTAATCCTCTTATAAAAGAAGTGGTTTCTGCACTACATGGTTTAGGATATTCTACATCTGAAATTAATAAAGCAATAGATTTTGTCAATACCAACATGCAAGAAGATATGACCTCTGAAGAATTATTAAAACTAACTTTACAGTATTTTGCTAAAGGGTTAGAATCAAATGGATAAAACAGGTGTTTTAGACCCTAAAATCAAAGAAGATGAACAAGAATTTACAGTTCGTCCATCTAAATTAGATGATTTCTTAGGACAAATGAAACTAAAAGAAAATTTAAAAGTTTTTATTCAAGCATCTATATCTAGGCAAGAAACATTAGATCATATTTTGTTTTATGGACCTCCCGGTTTGGGCAAAACTACCTTAGCACAAATTATTGCAATAGAGATGGGTGCAAAAATAAAATTTACCTCAGGTCCTGTATTAACAAAATCAGGCGACTTAGCAGCCTTGCTTACTAATTTAGAAGAGGGAGACATACTATTTATAGATGAAATTCATAGGCTACCAATAGCAGTTGAAGAAATATTATATTCTGCAATGGAAGATTTTAAAATAGATTTTATGGTAGGCGAAGGAACAACAGCAAGAAGTTTACGTTTAGATTTACCAAAGTTTACCCTTGTTGGTGCAACTACAAGGTATGGATTATTATCTAATCCATTAAGAGATCGCTTTGGCATAACATTGCAACTTAATTTTTACAGTGCCAACGAATTACAAATGATTCTTAAAAGAACTGCAGGTTTATTCAATATTAAAATTACAGATGATGGCGCATGTGAAATAGCTAAAAGATCTAGGGGTACGCCAAGAATAGCGAACAGATTATTAAAAAGAGTGAGAGATTTTTTAGAAGTTTCTACAAAAAATGAGATAGACATCAATTTGGCAAACAATGCTTTGTTAAAAATGGGTATTGATGCTGATGGCTTAGACGATTTAGATAGAAAATATTTAGAATCTATGGCAAAATTTTATGATGGTGGACCAGTAGGAATAGACACTATGGCAACCATTTTAGCAGAAAGTAAAGATACAATAGAAGATACAGTAGAACCATATTTAATTCAAAATGGCTTTATTGCAAGAACTCCAAGGGGTAGAATGCTTGGGCATTTGGGGTGGAAATTTTTAAAATTAGAAGAAAAAATAATAATTAAATAGAAGGAGAAATAATATATAATGTTAGATGAAATTATGATAAATATAACTTATCAAGATACAGATATAGGTGGGTTAGTGTATCATGCACGTTATTTAGATTACGCTGAAAAAGGGCGTTGTAAAATCTTAACAGACTTATTTGGTAAAATAAATTGCCAAGAAAATACGCAATGGGTGGTAAGCAGTTTAGAAATAAAGTATATTAAACCATCTACGTTGGGAGATATAATTTTAGTTAAAACAACTCTTTTAGATATAAAAAAAACGAGTATAATATTTAAACACACCTTTTCTGTTCATAACGATAAAAAAGTAGAAATGAAAGTTCGTGTGGCTAATATTAACAAAGATGGTCGTCCTAGCAAAATGTCGGAAGATATCATAAATGGATTTAAAAACAATTTAATACTGGAGAATTAAATGCAAAATTTTGGATTATTAAGTGCTTTTTTAAGTGCAGGAATAGCAAATAAATTAATAATAGGCTTATTGTTAGTTATATCTATTTATTCTTGGGGGTTAATAATTAGCAAATATCAAGTATTACGCCTTTATTTAAAAGAATTAAACGCTTTTGATTCCGTGGTTAATACCCACGATGTTAAAAGACTCAACAGCTATTTTTTAGCTAACAATACCGAATATTCTACCTTAATTAAAGTAGCATTTGATATGGATTTTAGCGATAGAACGAAAAGAGAAGAAGTGAAATATCAATTGGGATTACTGCTTAGAAATTCTAATAAGGCAGTAGATAGTAACATAGATCATCTTGCTACTATTTCAAATGCAGCACCTTTTATTGGCTTGTTCGGTACTGTAATTGGGGTAATAAATAGTTTTCATCAGATTGGGCTTAATGCTTCAGTTTCTTTAGCAGTTATAGGGCCCGGTTTAGCAGAAGCACTATATGCAACAGCACTTGGCTTGTTTGTAGCTGTGCCTGCATCTATTTTTTATAATTTAATTAATACTAAGATTGCCGAGTATGATTCTAAAAAAGATTATGCCCTAGATAAATTAATTTTATTATTATTTCAACATAATAATTAGGAATATATTCTATGATTAATAGAAGAAAAAAGATAATATCGGAAATTAATATTACTCCATTTGTTGATGTGCTATTAGTGATTTTATTAATTTTTATGGTAACAGCACCTATGCTCAATACAGGCTTTGATGTATCTTTGCCAAGAGCATCAAAAAATGTAGTTAGCTCTAAAATTGATAGCAAAAAAATTATTTTAACCATAGATAGAACAGAAGGAGTGTATTTAGAAAATAAGCTCATAAAAATTCAAAATTTAGATAGAACACTAAAAAGTTATAGTAAATTAACTACGCAAATTTTTATTAAAGCCGACAAGAATGTTAAGTATCAAGGGGTTATTACTTTAATGAGTGAGTTGAATAAATTAGGCTTTCAAAATATATCTTTAATAACGATAACTGAATAAACTATGCAAAGAAACCTACTATATTCATTGGTGTTTCATATTGTGGTATTACTATTCTTTGTAACATTAGATTACTTTGTTCCAACAATTACACCTAAGCAAAGCATAAAAATTACTACGGTTCAGGAAGCACCAAATGTGGCACCAGTGAATAAAAAACCAGTAAGTGAACTTACAAAAATAGAAAGAAAATTACAATCTAAAGATTATAATAAAATAGAAAAAAAGTTAAAAAAAGAGAATGCTAAAGTATTAGATGATATTTTGAATAAAGATTTTAAAAAAAAGATTAAACCCATAGTTAATAAGCCAACTGTTAAAGCCAATGAAAAACAATCTGTAAAATCCACTGATATCCATAATAATATATCAAAATCGCCTAAGGTGAAAGATAGTAAAGTTGCAACAACCAGCCCTAAGGTGGCTTCAAAATCCCCTAAGGTGCAAGAAATTCAAGTTCCAACTGTTTTACCTAAACAATTAACGCCACAAAATAATGTAACAGAACCCATTAACGTTGAAAATAAACCTAAGCCTACTCCAACAGTAGAAAATAATGTTAAGACCGCTGAAAAAATGAATGTAGTAATAGAAGCAGTTGCACCGCATTCGCCACCTAAACCTAAGATTATAAAAGATTCTAATTTTAAAAACTTATTGAGTAATTTGTCGGAAAAGACAGATTTTTCCTTGCCCGATAGTAAGCCTGTAAATATCTTAGAAAACAATGATATTTTATCTGCAAGTGAAAAAAAAGCTTTAGCTAATCAATTAAGTAGTTGTTGGTCTAGTATATCAAGTGTACGAGAAGAAGATATTCAAATTGAATTACAATTAGAGATGAACGATGATCGCAGTATTAAAAACATATCAATCAGTGAAAAAAAGGAATTAAATAGTGATGAGGTACAATTATTGTCTAAAAGAATAGTTGCAGCATTTAAAAAACCACAGTGTATGACGTTGAATTTGCCAGTCGCAAAATACGACAAATGGCGTAAATTTGCAGTTAAAGTTAATATTAAAGGATTTTTTCAATGAAACATATAATAGCTATTTTGATACTCGTATTCAATATCAATTTTTTACAAGCATTTGACTTGGAAGTAGATATTTTAAACAATAATTATAATCCTATTCCCATATTAATAGCTGATTTTGTTACAGATAAGCCTTCTAAAGATTACTATAAAGTTTTAAAAAATAATATTCTATACGACTTAGAACAATCTGGAGTGTTTTATCCTCGCTTTATTAAGGAAGACAAATTACAATTTAACAACAATTTTAAATTAGATGAAATAGATTTTTCAGAATATGGTTATTATCCTACAACTCTTGTTGGCAGTATATTATACGATGAAATAAAAGCTATATATATAATTAAGTTTATGTTGATAGATAATTATACAAAAGAAATTAAAACAAGTTATGGCTACGATATTAAATCAATTAATATTGAAGAAGACATTGTAAAAATATCCCATGATATAGCAAATGAAGTATATAAAAGTATTTTAGGAATAGAAGGATATTTTAATACATCTTTAGTTTATGTGGGTGATAATAAATTAATGTTAAGTGATTATTCAGGTAGAAATAAAAAAGAATTATTAAGTACCCAAGGTAAAATATTGGGGCCAGTATTTTCCCATAATAATAGGTATGTGGCTTATGTAGATTTTATTAATGGACATAGTACAATTTATCTGTACGATTTTTATTTTGATAAAAAAATTAAAATTGCCGATTTTTTAGGTCTAAGCTTAAGCCCAAGATTTTCAAGAAAAGATAAAACCCTTTTATTTTCAATTGCCTATGATGGAGCTACAAATATCTTTGAGCTTAATTTAGCAAATAAAAAAACTAAAAAATTATCTAATAATTATTTTATTAATTTGCCAGGTGGTTATTCCTACGATGAAGAATATATTATTTTTAACTCAGACAGAAGTGGTACGCCAAATATATATGTAATGACTAAAGATGGTAAAAATGTAAAACGTATAAGTAAAGGTGAAGGTTCATACTATAATCCATCTTTTGCCCCTAATAATAATATTATTTTATTTACTAAGATTGTGGGTGGGCAATTTTATATTGGAGTAATGACTTTAGATGGCAAAGAAAAAATTATCACCAAAGATCCTTTTACCGAAAGTCCATCTTGGTTTTTAGATGGTAGACACGTAATATATCAATACTCCTACGATGTTGATCAAAAGAATAGATTGTATTCATTTTATATCTTAGACATAATATCAGGACATAAGCAAGCAATTAAACCAGCTATTAATGCTTTTAATCCAACAACATCTAATGGATTCATTTTAAATAAAAAGCTTCGCTCTAAATATGCTATAAATAATATAAGTGAAAATGAGGTATTGCAATAGTAGAAAAAATGTAGTATTATTTATTATTAGTTTTGAATAGAAATAATTTTAAAATTTAATAATATAAGTTTATAATGGGGAATTAAATATGAATAAAATTCTAAGTAAAATAGCATTGTTATCGTTTTTTGTATTTTTGGCTGCATGTCAAAGTCAAAAATCTCCAGAAGATCAAAGTACAGAAAACCCTAAATATGCTAAATTAGAAAATAAAGGCAGTCAAAAAAATCAGCCTGCTAAAGAAGTGAACTTTGAAGAAAATGCTATTGTATATTTTGATTTTGATAAATCTCAATTAAAATCTAACGAAAAAAATAAGTTGTCTAACCAAGCTATATGGTTGAAAAATAACAAATATAAAACTATCACCGTTGAAGGACATACCGATTATTTAGGTACACAAGAATATAATTTAGCTTTAGGAGAAAGAAGGGCAAATGCTAGTAAGTCTTTTTTAGTTAAACAAGGTGTAGATTCTAAAAAAATTAAATCTGTATCCTTTGGTAAAGAACAGCCTGTTAATAACGCCCAAACCGATGAAGCAAGAGCAGAAAACAGAAGAACTGTTACTGTGGTTTCTAAATAAAAGATACTAAGCGTTAAATTATCTATTGATTCTTTTCAATGAAAATAAAATCACTAATATTAATAATCAAAAATTAATAATGTTAGTGATTTTTTTTTATAAGAGTTTATAATAACTGAATAATCTACAATTATTTACTATAAAAGAGGTTCTGTTATATGAAGTTTTATTTTTATATCATGTCTTTATCGCTTATTTATATGCCAATTATGTTGGCTGAAGATAGCATACTAAACACAGATCAGCAAGACGTAGTTAATAGTTCCATTGAAGTAGATCAAGAGTCAGTTCAAGAAGAAATACGTAAACTATCTACAGATTTAGATAATTTAAAAAATCAGCTATCAGTTAAAGAAGATGAAAAGTCTAAGTTAAAGCTTGAATTAGATTCTTATAAGACAAATGAAGCTAAGGCTGCAGAACGTAAAAATCAGGTAGAAAGTTTCATTTTATTACTAGAAAAAGACCCATTTATTACAAAAGAAATAGTAGATCAGGACTATAATGACGCCTTACAAGCTATACGCTTAGAAAATATAGATATTGCTTCTAAATATTTAATAGTATTTTTAGGTAAAAAAATTAAGTATCAAGGCGACACTACCGACCCCACATTAACCGAGCAACAGAAAAAAGAAAAAGAAGAAGAGTTTAAAGTTAATTTACAACAAATGAAAGATAAAGCAAATTTTCTTTTAGGGTATATTAATACAATTAATATGGATTATACAGGGGCAATTCCATATTTTGCCTCTTCATACCAGCAAAGTGAAGATCAGGACTTAATTTTATTGTCTTTAGTAGGATTAATGGAATCTTTTGATCATCTTAATAAAGAAAAAGAAGTATGCTTAACAATTACTCGCTATTATGATTCTTTAAAACAAATTCAAAATATCAACAGAGATTGGACTTGGGGTATTAGTCAAAAAACTATAGTAGAATCTTTAGATATAAAACATCATTGCAATAAATCTCAAATTCAAAATAAAGATAAAGATAAAGAAAGTGTAAACAAGCCTCAAGAAGTAGTTGAAAATAACCCTAAAGTTGAAAATAATCCTAAACCATTATTTCGTAAATTAAATTTAGGGGCGAAGCCAACATCTAATGAAGAAGCAAAAAGTCAAAAGGCAGACAAATCAATGGAATATGCAACTGACTTGCAATCTAACATAGCATTAGATCAACCAGAGGTGGAAAATAATGCGGAAGAACAATAAACAAATGGTAATTCTCAATTACGGCTCATTTTAATTAAAATACAAAGATGAATCTTTATTTATGATAAATCAAGCAAAATTAAATGCGTATGTTTTTTCTAAAGCTATGCAAAAATTAACCATATTTCCTCCTAAAATTAAAGTGGCTGTGGCAGTTTCAGGTGGTAGTGATAGCTTGTGTTTAGTGCTTTTGGCAAAACAATGGTTAGATACAATCAATGGTGAGTTAATAGCGATTATTTATGATCATAAACTAAGGCAAGAATCTACTAAGGAAGCATTAGAAGTAGCAAATATTTTGAAAAGTTATAATATTCAGAGTGTTATTTTATCTTTAACTACAAAAATTAGTGTGGCTATTCAAGAACAAGCGAGAAATTTTCGTTATTTAGCATTAAAAGATTATTGTTTTCAAAATTATATTCCATATTTACTTATTGGGCATCATTTAGATGACCAGCTAGAAACCATGATTATGCGTGCCAACAAGGGTGAAAACATTGTTGGTGAGGCGGGCATGTCTGCCAAAATAGTAGATGAAAAAGTTATTATGTTAAGACCACTGTTATCTTTTAGTAAGTTGCAAATTCAGCAGTTTTTAATTGAAAACAATATTCAATGGATTAATGATCCTTCCAACAACAATCTCAAATATAGTAGGGTAGCAATTAGGCAGGAACTACAGAAAAAAACTCATAATGAAATAGCCACTTTAAAAAATATTCTCCATGAAAATGCTGTGTTACGCCACTATTATGAAAATCAGATTTTAGATTTTTTAACTATTTCAGTAAAAATAAACTATATGGGCTTGATAAAAATAAAAAGAACACTATTTATAGAGTGTAGTGAAAAAATACAAATTTTAGTATTGAATAAGTTAATTCAATTTTTAAGTGGGAGTGTTTATCAAAAACGTTTGTATAAGATCAATAATTTAATTAATAATTTAGAAAATTTAGAAAAAGGTAAGCAAGTAGTTTCTGGTAATTGTGTATTTAGAAGAAAAGACGATTTAATCTTAATGTATATGGAAAAAGTTAATTTTAATAACTTTATTACTTGTGGAAATAAAACTGAGCAAATATGCTCTATTAATGATGAAACGTACAATGATTTAAAAAAACAATATGATTTTAAATCTTATTTTGCTAAGCAATACTTTACTAAAGACATGTTAAAGTTGTTGCCATGGATTTATGATAATAAAGAACAAAAAGGGTTTATAAATGGTAAATATGTAGCTGGTTATTTTAAAAGTAAAATCAGCATATTAAATAATAAATTTACATTCAATTAAACATTGTTTGTTATAATAAGTTCAATAATAAATTAATAAAGAGGATATTTTGAAAAAAAGAAACACGTTGCTTTTTATAAGTATGTTATTTATAGCGTTCGGCATCGGTTATAATTACTACACAAGTGGCACAAAAGAAACAAAAACCACCATAAATTATACTGATTTTATTAATAAAATAAAACAAAAAGAAATTACTCGTGTAAGTATTAATGGCAATACTTACAAAGTAGAAGGTAAAGATAAAAAGCAGTACATTGTTGTTGTTCCACTAACCAACGATAGTCTTTTAACCCTTATGCAAGATAACAATGTAAATATTTCTGTACCATCTCCTGATTCAGAAAGTGGATCTATGGGAATATATGTAATATTTGCTTGTATCTTACTATTTTTCTTGTTTAGAAGTTTAAGAAAAGATGGCAACGATCAAGGTGGGCAAGGTAGAGGGCCAGGTGGTGGAAATAATCCATTTGGTTTTGGTAAATCTAAAGCAAGAATGGTAAGTCCGAAAGATACTAAGTCTAGAATTACTTTCAACGATGTTGCAGGGGTAGATGAAGCAAAAGAAGATTTAAAAGAAGTAGTTGATTTCTTAAAAGATCCTAAGAAATTTGAAAAATTAGGTGCTAAAATTCCTAAAGGTTGTTTGTTAGTAGGTTCACCGGGAACAGGTAAAACTTTGTTAGCTAGGGCTGTAGCAGGCGAGGCTGAAGTTCCTTTCTTTTCTATTTCAGGGTCAGATTTCGTTGAAATGTTTGTAGGTGTTGGTGCATCTAGGGTTAGAGACCTTTTTACCCAAGCGAAAAAAAGTGCACCATGTATAGTCTTTATTGATGAAATTGATGCGGTTGGACGTCAACGAGGTGTTGGAGTTGGGGGAGGAAATGATGAAAGAGAACAAACATTAAATCAGTTGCTTGTTGAAATGGACGGTTTTTCTCCAAATCAAGGCATTATTATTTTAGCCGCAACCAATAGGGCAGATGTCTTAGATAGTGCGTTACTTCGTCCGGGTCGCTTCGATCGTCAAGTAACAGTTCCTTTGCCAGATATTACAGGGCGTGAACGTATTTTACAAATTTATTTGTCTAAAGTTCCATTATCTCAAGATGTAGATAAAAGTATTATTGCAAGGGGAACAACAGGTTTTTCAGGTGCAGACATTGCTAATTTAGTAAATGAAGCGGCATTATCTGCAGCTCGTAAAGACAAACAATTTGTAGAAATGGAAGATTTTGAAGAAGCTAGAGATAAAATTCTCATGGGTTCTGAAAGAAAAACAGCAAAAATGAGTGAAGATGAAAGAAAATTAACCGCTTATCATGAGGCAGGACATGCCCTTGTTGCTTTTAAAGTAGAAGGTTCATATCCTGTGCATAAAGTTACTATTATTCCACGTGGAAAATCTTTAGGAGTAACAGCATTTTTGCCTGAAAGAGATGAATATTCCCGTTCATATAAACAGCTTATTGCACAATTAGCAGTGCTTTTCGGAGGACGTTTAGCAGAAGAGTTAATTTTTGGCAAAGAAAATATTACAACAGGAGCTTCTATGGACATTAAGATGGCTACTAATTTAGCTAGAAAAATGATTATAGATTGGGGCTTTAGTGATAAAGTAGGGCGTATTAAATACAGCGAAGATCAGCCAACCTATGGTGGAAAAGCAATATCAGAAGATACTGCACGTGATATTGAAATAGAAGTAAAACAGTTAATTATGAATGCTGAAAATACTGCACGCACTATTTTAACTACTTATTCAGTAGCCCATCAAGATTTAAGTTTGGCATTGCTGGAATATGAAACCTTAACAGGAGCAGAAGCTAAAAAAATATCAAATGGAGAAACCATTGCTGAAATTCGCAATTTATTAGCAACTAATAAGTTGGAACAAAGCCAGCAAAATGCTTCAGTTCCATTGTTTGAAGAAGTAAAATAACAAAGATATTTTACAAATTTACCAGCTAGCAAAAGTATGAAGAGTTTATTAGGCATGTAATGTGTTTGGTAAGCTCTTCAATTACATATAGCTAACTATAGTTGGCTATATAGATAAGGATTTTGTTGCTTCTATACACATTTGTTAATGCCCCAAGTAGCTCAGTAGCTAGAGCAGAAGACTGAAAATCTTTGTGTTGGTGGTTAGATTCCGCCATTTGTACCACCAACAACATCAAAAGGTAATGTTGTACAAGGTGTTTGAACTTATAGTTTAAATTGTTTTAATCTTGTAAAATCTTATCAAAACACATATAATGTAACAAAATGTTTGTAAATAGACATATTTAATGGCAATAATGATTTATGAGCAAATATGCAAAAAGAATACAGCTTACTAGAAAATTACGAATGGTTTGGAACATTTTGGTTTGAAACAGAAGATGGTGAAGATAGCCCACCAGATGAACAGTTTTCTGGTAAATTATATTATGACCCTACAAAAGGTATAAAGTTAGAGATTATGCTTTCTGAGAATCATTATTTGTCTTTTGAACAAAAATATAAAGATGGTTTGCATCATATATTGGGGGTAGTTGATGATATAAATGGTATACAACATGTATCGTTATATAAATGTTTATGTCGTCCTGCACATCATAGCAGTGGTATAGCTGGTAAAATAAGCATTATTTGTTATAGTTTAGTAATAGGTAGTAAGTATTTTAGTAGAGATTTTTTATTTGTAAAATGTAATACTAAGTATAGATATATGCCTGAATTTATAAAATATCGTAATAATTCTAATCTTGATAATATATTCAGTTTTAAGGTAAATAATGAAATTAATGCTGATATTTCACCACAGTTAAAAATCCTTAACTTTCCTTCTTTTATTATGAAACAGGGTATTGATGAGACTAATGAAGAGTACGAAATACGTAAGAATAAAGTAGAACAGCTACAATCTAATTTAGAGACGCAGTTAAGTGAATTAAAAGCATCTGTTAAAAATAGTAGCACTGAAGATACTTACATTTGTTCTTTATACCGAGACGATAAACAGCTGGAAAATTTCAATACACTAATAAAATCTGTAGATAAGGTTAAAAATGTATTTAGTTTATTGTTGTGTAAAAGTTTTTATGTAGAGCAAATTCATGTTGTATATAACATCAAAAACCAATCAGACGGCAGTACTTACGAATCTAATGCTTTTGTTTTTCACTATATAAATAGCTTAAGTAAAGATGAGTTGAATAATATTCCTGAAGTTTCTACTATGTATTCACCGCAGTATGGCAATCCTTTTAGTATTGATTCAATAGATAGTAATAAAGTTACAGAATTTGCTAAATTAATTAACAATGAAGATAATTCAATGTTAATAAGTTACATGTTATTCTATATTAAAAAAGAGTTAGTATATGATTATGAAGCTAAAGAAAGATTTATTTTAGCAATGTCTTTATTAGAAAGAGAATATAATAACTTATGTTCTGATAATAACAAGGACGATAAAAAATATGATATAGTAATTGAAAAATATGCCAATGAACAAATATTTAATATATTTTTATATATTTTAACAAATTCTTCCATAGATACTGATACAATAAAATTAAATGATATTTTAAAGACAAGTAACACTTATTATATGGGTACTATTTTATCTTTTTTTAGAAATACAATAGTTCATAATGATAACAATAACTTAGGGGGCATGGGCTGTGATACTCCTGAAAAAAAAGCATTAAAAAAGAAGTATCAAAATTATTGGTCTACAAATGTATATATTCTTACTAATATTACCCAATTTACATCGGTTTTATTATTTATAATTTTATATTCTAAAATAGATGTAAATAAGACCACTTTTGATGATATTGTAGATAGATTGTTAACAAAACATTATGGTTCAGAACAATATAGGGAAAATAATATTCGTAATAGCATAGAAAATTCTACTAAGCTAACAGATAAATTAAATTCATAATAGATTTTCAATTGTTTTAATTTTATAAAATCTAATAATTTTGCATATAAGTTTGAATATCATTTAAAGCTTTAGCTATATTGTTATGTTTGTTTATTTTATTTGTAGCTTTAGAGTATTTTTTTAGGTAATATTAAATAAATGATACTGCAATAAAGACAAGAGTGTAAGATTAATGAAAAAATATTTTGGTACAGATGGGGTAAGAGGATTATCTAATACCCACCCAATGACGGCAGATTTTGCTTTAAAATTAGGCATGTCGGCAGCTATTGTCTTAGGCAATGTTAGTAATAAAACTAATAGGGTAATTATTGGAAAAGATACTCGTCTTTCATGTTATATGCTAGAAAACGTATTAACTGCAGGGCTAACTAGCATGGGTAAAGATGTTTTACTGCTAGGACCAATGCCAACACCCGCTGTGGCAATGCTTACCCGTAGCATGCGGGCAGACTTAGGCATTATGATTTCTGCTTCACATAATCCATATTATGATAATGGTATTAAATTATTTGATAAATTTGGTTATAAACTTTCCGATGAAGATGAGCTAAAAATTGAAGATTTAATAGATAAAAACATCTTTTCTGATGAATTAGTAAAACCAGATAAAATAGGCAAAGTTGAAAGATTAAAAGAATCTTACGGTAGATATATTCAATTTGTTAAAAATATGTTTCCCAATAAATCATTGCATAATTTAAAAATAGTGATAGATTGTGCCAATGGTGCTGGTTATAAAGTAGCTCCAACCATACTATATGAATTAGGTGCCACAGTTATTGCCTTAGGCTTTGAACCAAATGGAACCAATATTAACGATGCTTGTGGTTCAACCCATATTAATTATTTAAAATCTAAAGTTTTAGAAACAGGTGCAGATTTAGGTTTGGCACTTGATGGTGATGCAGATCGCATTATTATGGTAGATGAAAAAGGTAATATTTTAGATGGAGATAAAATCTTAGCAATTATTGCTACCAGCATGAAAAACGAGGGTCGCTTAAAGAATAATAAGGTAGCTACAACTGTTATGGCAAACATGGGTTTTGAAAAATATATGAATTCACAAGGCATAGAAGTTGTTAGAACAGCAGTAGGTGATAGATATGTATGTGAAGCTCTTGTAAAGCATGATATTAATTTAGGTGGGGAACAATCTGGGCATATTATAATATCCGATTATAATACAACAGGAGATGGTTTGGTTGCAGGTTTGGAAGTAATTTCATTTATGTTAGATAAAAATCAACCAGCAAGCAAAGTATTCAGCTTATATACAGATTATCCACAAATTTTAAAAAATATAACTTACAGTAAAAAGAATCCTTTAGAAGATACTTTTATTGCAAATTTTATTAAATCTAAACAAGAAGAATATATGGGTAAAGTACGTATTTTAGCCCGTAAATCTGGTACAGAAAATCTTATTCGCATTATGGTAGAAGGTGAAAGCCATGACTTAATTGCTAATATTTTAGATGATATATTAAAGCATATAAATAAGATTGTTGATTAGTTTTTTACTTATATATTTAATATAACAGCAATAATTAAAGACTATATTTTTATTATTATATAGATTATAATAAAAATATATTTTATAGTGGATGGTTGGCCGAGTGGCTTAAGGCATACGCTTGGAAAGCGTACATAGGGAAACTTATCGGGGGTTCGAATCCCCCATCATCCGCCAAATTTTCCTTAGGGGGCAGTTTGTTGTGTTGTATCCATTAAAATTTCATAATATTTTTCAAGAGCGTATTTGGGGTGGTAATCTTATTAAAGAACACCTAAAGCGTAATGTAACCAAACAAGGTTTAATTGGAGAATCTTGGGATATTTGCGATAGAAATGATGCGGTGAGTGTGGTTAGTAATGGGGCTTTAGTTGGTACAACTTTAGCAGAATTACGCTTAACTTACAAAGAGCAGTTACTTGGAACTAAATGTGATTTTAACAAACCTTTTCCTATTTTAGTAAAAATTTTAGATGCAAAAGAAGATTTATCTTTGCAAGTACACCCTAAATATAGTGATTTACCAAAGTTGCCAACAGGGGCTTGCCCTAAAACAGAATTTTGGTATGTTTTGCATCATCAAGAGAATGCAGAAATCATGGCTGGTTTAGTTAATAACAATATTGATGAGTTCATCAACAGCATGGAGACCAATAAAATTAAAGATTTTGTAAACATTTACAAATCGGAATCAGATATGTTACTATATATAGAATCAGGAACTTTGCATGCCATTGGTGCAGGTAATTTAATTTTAGAAATTCAAGAAAATAGTGATACTACCTACAGGGTAAGTGATTGGGGGCGTTTAGATAGCACAACAGGTAAGCCTCGTGAATTACATATTCAAGAAAGTTTAATATCTTTAGATTTTAGTAAAACACAACAACCTAATATTAGCAAGGTTGATACTTTGGCAAATTATGAGATTGTAAATAGTCCTTATTTTATTACTACTTCACAAAATATCAATAGCAAAAATGCTTTTTCAACAAATAAAGAATCTTTTGCTATTGTTTCTGTAACATCAGGGTCGGTTAATTTGCTTGGTAATGGCGTTGCTTTATCTTTAAATTTAGGAGATAGTTGTTTAATTCCTGCTAATATCAACTATTCTGTGGAAAATAACACTACACGGGCAAATGTTTTAATTACTACCGTAAAATAATTATCATGAAAACATATATCATATTGTTATTAATAATGTTTATAAGTCAATATAAGCATGTTTTTGCTACAAATATAGATATTAATGCTTTATCTGATATTAATGATTTAGCTGAACAAACAGTAGTAAATCATTTAACATCAGGAATTGTGGTAATGGTTATACATAATAATAAAATTGTTTATAACGAGTCCTTTGGTTATAGCTACTTACATAATAATGGCAACATTGTTAATAATCCTGTTAAAATGACCACTGATAATATTTTTGATTTAGCATCAATAACTAAAGTAATGGCTACAACCCAAGCTATTATGATTTTATTAAATGAAAATAAAATAAAGTTGACTGATCGTGTAAGCAAATATCTGCCTGATTTTGCAAGCAATGGCAAAGAAAATATTTTAATTGAAGATTTATTAACTCATACATCGGGTTTACCTGCAGGCAAACCTTTATACTTTCACGCTGAAAATCCTCAAGAAGCATTGCATTACATTAATCAATTATCTCTTGTTTATGAAAGGGGATCTAAAAAAGTTTATTCAGACTTAGGATTTATTATTTTAGGATTTATAGTTGAAAAAATTAGCAAGCAACCTTTAGATAAATTTGTAATTAACAAAATTTATAAGCCTCTACATATGGATAACACTGCTTTTATTTTAAATGATGCCCAAAAAATTCAGGCAGTACATACATCTTTTGGCGATGAATATGAGGCATCTTTTCAATTAAAAGATAAAATAGCTGGCTATTATGATGATATTCCAGATTTATTAAGCTTTCAAAAATGGCGAAAATACACACTGTATGGTGAGGTTAATGATGGCAACTCTTACCATGTTTTTAATGGGGTATCAGGGCATGCAGGATTATTTTCTAATGTACATGACCTCAGTATATTAATAAGATTAATGTTAAATGGTGGTTATTATGGCAATGTTAAGCTTTATGATCCTGTAATGATTAAATTATTTACTACCGAGCATAAATTTTCTCAAAGCTTAGGATTTGAAGTAGATCAAAATTATTACATGGGTAATTTAGCACCAAGTGGCACATTTGGGCATACAGGATTTACAGGAACCTGTTTGGTGGCAAATAAAGAATTAAATACAGCCATTATTGTTCTTAGCAACAAACAAAATGTTGGTTTGAATGAAAAAGGAGTGTATGCTACACCAAGAGTTCTATGTGGTGAAATTATGGATGTTGTGTGGCAATCTATAAAATAAATTATTTATTTTTATTTTCTGAATCAGTTGAATCGTTGCTTTTTGTTTTGTCTATTTCATCTTTAAAACTTCTAAATCCTTTACCTAAGTCGGACATTAACGAAGAAATTTTACCACGTCCGCCAAACACTATAACAACAACTATAAGTACTATTAACCAATGCCAAATACTAAAAGTTCCCATATTAAACACTCCAAATGTTATTAGATATTAATAATTATATTGTTAATAAAAAGTTGCATATACAATAATATATGATAAACTATAAAAACTAAACTATCAATATGTATTATTGACATAAGTCAATAATACAGCATTTACAATATGGGCTATTTTATAATGAAGTTTTTTTTCGCCAAACATAGAATTTTTTTATCTAGATTGTTTTCATTAATACTATTATCTGTACTTTTAGTTAGTAAACCGCAAATGTATGGAACTTTATTTTATAACATTTTATTTATTATTGGGTTGTGGCTAGTGTTAATTGGTATTTTAGGTAGAATATTTGCTTCATTTTTTATGAGTGATAATCGCAATGTTAGTGTGGTATCAAAAGGCTTGTACTCTATTACCCGTAATCCATTATACTTGTTTTCTTTTATTGGTATGGTAGGGGTGGCTTTATGTTATGGTAGTATTATTGTTTTAGGAGTTTTAATAATTGCCTATGCTATTTATTACTCGCAAGTTATTGCTTTTGAAGAAAAAAGTTTATCACAAAAAATTGGTAGCAGTTATATTAATTATCTTAATAGTGGTGTGCCAAGATTTTTCCCTGATTTTAAGAGATGGGATTCTGATTTATATTTAAGGGTAAACTATAAAGTAGTATTAAAAACTACTATAGAGGCTAGCTATTTTTTTCTGGTAGTTTTATTTTTAATTATTATGTTGAAATTACAAGAACTTGATATAATTCCTTATTTTTTTACTATTCTTTAGTACAAACAACCTGTTTATTTCTGGGTATGATATATTCTTGCTTATTATGTTTATGTTAAGTATAATTGGTATTATTAATGATAGTCTAATGATATAGATAATTCTTTATATTTGGCTATATTTTATTAATTATTAAAAAACTTTAAGGAAAAGATTATGAAATTTTTATATTTTGCCGTTTTATTTGCTTTGTTTAGCTCTGTAGCTTATGCACAAACTGTTTTAGAAGTAAAAAACAATGCTAAAAATAATGATACAGTAACAGTTACTGGTAAATTAACCCAGCAAACAGATAAAGATAAATTTATTATTCAAGATGCTACTGGTGAAATCAAAATAGAAATTGAAGACTATATTTGGCAACAAATTAATGTAATTAAGCCTGATTTCAACACAACATACACTTTAACTGCAATGGTAGATAAAGAAGTTATGGAAGAAATAGAACTAGAAGCTACTAGAATTGAAGTTGCTAAGTAAATTTTAGATTGTTATAGCTATATAAATAAGAAACCAAGATAATATTTATTGTTATCTTGGTTTTTTTATGATATAAAAAATACTGAATGTTATAATTTTTTACAGTTCTTCAATGAATTTAGCAACTTAAATAAAAAATAGTAGATAATAATATGCAAATTATTAATTTTAAAGATATATCTTTACATAGTAAAGATATAATTATGGATATTAGAGAACAAAATGAAGTATTATTAGAAAAATGTATGTTACAAAATACTGTAAATATGCCACTTTCTGAATTAAATTCTTCGGCAATAAATACACTGAAAAATGTACAAGGAAATATTTATATTCTTTGTAAGGCGGGTGTTAGATCTTGTAAGGCATATGAAATACTAACGCCATTATTCAATAATATTTATATTATTGATGGAGGTATTAATAATATAGATAAACAATACATTTATAAAAAAAATAGATTTACATTAGCACAGCAAACATTTATTGTTATAGGATTTATTAATTTAATTTGCGTACTTGGTAATATTTATATGGACAATAGATTTATTTATGGAATATTGTTTACTGCATTAGGTATGATCTATGCAGGTTTGAGTGGCAATTGTTTATTAGAAAAAATATTAAAATATGCACCATGGAATAAACAATGAATGCAGAAGCTCCTAAACCAGAAATACCTAAACCCCAAGAGACTAAAAACAATACGCATGTAAACACGTTTTTTAGTATATTTAGTAAACCTTATTTGTTGTTTTTTCTGTTTTGGTGCATATTTAATATAGATGTTGTATTAATTTTATTGGGCAAACAAGAGATATTATATGCTTTAAAGATACACTATAATATTCAATATAACCCTTTAGGTGGCAGTGTTTTTCCTTTTCTTAGTATAGATACGTTATGGTATTGGTTGTACTTATTAACATGGGATTTTGCTTTACCCCTGTTAATGACCTTTATTTCTATATTTGGAATATCTTGGTTTATGGGTAAATTAGAAGAACTAGATAGCCTTAGAACCACTAAAACTAAACTTAAGATTGCTAAAAAGCATGAAGAGATGACAAAAATAGCCACAGATAAAGCCATAGAAAACTGGCTAATCTCAAATATAACTATAGCTCATGTTAAGAACACATTAACTGATGTACAAAATTTGCATGAAGAATATAATGTGGTAGTTAAGCAAGTATCTGCTCATCTTGATATGGAAACCCTTTATACAGGAGACCTTGAAGCTAAGAAGCTACTAAATAAATTTAACGTCTATGATAATTTCCAAAATAAAGCAGATGTGTATAATAAAGTAAATAATACACTGCTTAGCAAAATAGATAGTTATTTAGAAAACTTACTACAAAAAATACCCGAAGATAATTTTACACACCAACAAAAAAATGAGCTACTAAGTGAGCTTAAAAGATATTTAGCAACCCATAGTACGGCAAACCCACAACAAGACTTACAAAACAAAGACATCAAAGAGTAAAAGCAATTATAAGTTGCACCGCCTATTCTTAAATAACAAAGAGTTAGCTACATAGCAAATTCATATTATACTATGATAATAAAAGTAAAAAGTATTTAATTTATATTTATAAAATGCTATAATATACGTATATGAGTTGTATAAATGGAGCAATTACATGGTAAATAAAGCAGTAAAAACAAATGAAATGCTAAATAATGTACAATCATCTATAATAACTACAGATGAACCAACATCACTTGAACAATGGCAAATTGAACAAATGCACATTGGCTTAGAACAAGCAAAAAAAGGCATTTATGCTAGCAAAGAAGAAGTACAAGCAGTATTTAATAAATGCAAAATTACAGCATAGAGTGGTCTCCTCAAGCTTTAATACAGCTTGATATTTGCGTTGATTTCTATATTGTGCATTCTGGAATAAAAGTTGCCAATGCTTTTTCAAATAATATACTGGATTGTTTAAAAATTATAGCGATTAATCCTTATATTGCTAGAAAGTCGTTTCATATACCAGATTTAAGAGAATACATCTTAAAAAAATATCCTTTTATATTAATGAAAATATTATAGTTATTACTTCATTATTACACCAAAGCCAAGATAGATACCTTTAGCAAACCTTATAGCTAACTTATTTTATTTTAACCACAAGGAGTGAGGCAATAAGGTGTAGTTCATCTAAACAATAAAAGAACGATAAACTAATCAAAATATAAAGAAATTAGCTACTCCTACTTCTTCCAAATGCTTTCTATGAACTCTCCCAAGCCTAACTTTTCCCACTTTTCATCAATATTTTTAATAATTTCTTGATCCATTTTTATTTTTGTGCCCCAAGTGCGAGTGGTTTCAGGGAATATTTTAGTTGTTGCATCTATGCCCATTTTACTACCTAAACCCGAAACAGGGCTTGCAAAATCTAGGTAGTCTATTGGTGTTCCCTCTATAATTGTGCAATCACGAGCGAAGTCTACATTTGTTGATATTGCCCATATTACATCTTTCATGTCTCGCACATTAATATCTTCATCTAGTACCACTATTAATTTGGTGTACATGAACTGCCTTAGGTAGCTCCATATTCCCATCATAATACGTGTGCTATGCCCTGCATACATCTTTTTTATAGATACGCAAATCATTCTATAAGAACAAGCTTCTGGTACTAGGTAAAAGTCGGCTATTTCAGGAAATTGTTGCTTTATAAGGGGAACAAATAAATCATTTAAACATTCGGCTAAAATAGATGGTTCATCAGGCGGTCTACAAGTAAAAGTTGATAAATAAACAGGATTTTTTCTTGTAGTAATAGCTGTTACCTCAAATACGGGAAAATTATCTACCTCGTTATAGTAACCTGTATGGTCGCCGTATGGTCCCTCAGGTGCTGTTTCATTGCACTTTATTACGCCCTCTAAAATAATTTCTGCATTTGCGGGTACTAAAATATCACTGGTTAAACTCTTTACAAGTTCTGTTTTTTCACCCCGCAACAATCCTGCAAATTTATATTCTGAAATATTGTCAGGAACGGGCATAACTGATGCCAAAATAAGGGCTGGATCCATACCTATTGCTACTGATATTGGCATATCTACTGATGGAAACTTTTTTTTCCATCTAGCAAAGTGTTGGGCTCCACCTCTGTGGGCTAACCAACGCATAATGAGTTTGTTTTTACTTAGTTTTTGCATGCGGTAAATGCCTAAGTTGAAGTCATCTACTTCTTCACTTGTTTTTTCTCCAAAGCTTGGACCATGGCTTATTGTTACCCCCCATGTAATTAGTGGGGCAGGCTCACCCGGAAAACAATATTGTATTGGTAGTAGGTCTAAGTTTACATCATTACCTATATATTGTATTGCTTGAACAGGGGCTTTTTTTACAACATTACTCCCCATGCTCATCACTGTTTTTAGTAAAGGCATGTAACTAAAGGCATCTTTCAGATTCTTAGGCGGTTTCGGTTGCCTTAAAAAAGCAAATAAATCACCTAATTCTTTTACTTGTTCCTCGGTCTTTTGTAAACCTAAATTGAAACGCTTTTTTGTAGTAAACAAATTAATCAGTACAGGATAATTATATTTGTTGCCATCTTTATCTATAACATTTTCTAGCAACACGGCTGGTCCTGCTTTCTGCACTAATCTACTTTGTATTTCCGTCATTTCTAAATAGGTAGATACAGGCTCTGAAACACGAATGAGTTCACCTGCTTGCTCTAGTTTTTTAATAAAATCTTGTAGACTTTGCATACATAACTTCCTATACTTTAAATAAATGATAATTGTTAAAATTATAGGTTAATTACTTCATGAAAACAAGATTAATTCATATTAATGGGTTTTATGCCCTTATATCAGCTATGTCTGTAATACTAGAGCAAAACGATAATAGTTTTAAAAATATTTTTATATATTTTACAGATGGTATTGACAAGGAACAGATAATAAAAATTTTCAACGCTATTAATGAAAGTAGTAACAATGAATTAATATGTTTTGATACTTTAAACCCTAAAAACATCAATACAAAAATTATTGAATTTAATAATTCATATCAGCCAGAAGAATTTTTTCTATCTTACCCGCCAAACATTAAATTTAATAAATCTATTAATATTTCTATGGTAGATGAAGGGTGGGGGGTAATTATACAAACTCTTTTGCACCCTCATAGTAATTCTAATACAATTCATGCTTTTTACTCCATACAAAATTTCAACTCTAATGCCAAGCATATTCCATATACCACTAAAAGTATTAATTATAATATTTTTAAAAATTTAATTATTAAAGCCTCTCAAGTTATGCCCACTTTAGAGCTAGAAGATAATGCTATAATCTTTATTTCTTCCTTTATTCCTAAACATTATAATAAGGAGTACACCACAGCATATATTAATGAGGAAATAGATATTTGCATTCAAATGGCTACTATATTTAATAGCAAAGTATATTTTAAAGCCCACCCTAGATTAGATACTGCAACTTATAATACCATTGCAAAAAAATTAGAAAATACTGCAGTAAGTATGTTAAATTATAATTTTATGATTGAGGGGTTATTTAATAAAAAAATTCAATTCATTCTAGGTAATTTAAGCACTGCCCTTTTAAGTGCCTCAGTACTTTATAACATACCGTGCTTTACCTATTCTTCTAAATACAAAGATTATTACACTGTAAACATACAAATACTAGATAACATGCTTTCTTATTATTATCCTAATATTTTTGATTTTATAGATAATAATCTAACCAAAGATATTACTGTATATTGTAACTTCCATAAAGAATTTATTAGCAAGGAAGTAAATCAAATTATTTATAACCCATTGCATTCTTTACAGATACAAGGAAAATATAGTAAATTTTTTATGGGAACAGTAGACTATAAAATAAAAATTATTAAAACGAAAATATTACGCTTTTTATATTTGTTTAAAAGTAGGAGTGCAAGGAAAGCTTTACGCACTAAGTTAAAAGACTCGTTAAATATTATATAGTTAAATTGATATAAATTACGATAATAAATAATATTGATGTTATTTAGTACAGGCTCAAAAAAACTTTTCAAGTTTAACTAGCATGTACTAAAAAATATACTAGAGTTCACATGTTCAGCCACATAAAATTGACACTTAAATTGTATTTCACAATATTATTCTAATTATAGAAATTTATTTTATTGAAACCTGTGGTAATTTAATTACCAATATAATTGTCAGGGGTAGCATCTTCAGGGCTTACATCACCTTGTGGAGCATCTACTCGGTAGTCATAAGGAACAGATTTTAATTCTTCTTCTTCTTTCAATATCTTATCTAGATCGTTTAAATCTAGGGTTTTAGTATTAGGATCACGCTTTTGATTTTCTTGATTATCATTAGATGATGAATTATTGTCTATTTCTTGAGAATCTTCCTTCATTATATTAGGCATAACAAGTGAGGTAGCAGGTGAGTAATTCATTCTATTCGACTTCTTGTAGTCTATGAGAACATCGTTTACAGAACTATTTTTATTGTCCTTTAAATTCATGATTTCAGGATTATCTATGCTCCAACCTCGTCTTACTGCCAATTCATGGGCTACTGTCCAACCATTATTATCTGCTAAAGTTAAAATTGAATAATCTGTTGGATTCCATGTTGGATTCCATGCTAATAAATGTGCAACACTCTTTCCTGCACTATCTTGCCATGTTAACACACTAGGATCATTTGGTATCCATTGTTGCTTTGTATTGCTTGCCAGTTCATGAGCTACAGTTCTTTTATTCAAAGCTTCTTTTGATAGAATATTTAAGTTGTTTGTATTCCAAATACTGCTATATTTTCCTAAACTATGAGCTACTGTTACTTTACTATTGTTTTCTACTAATAAAAGATCTAAATTGTTTGTTAACCAACTATCATGATAACGAGCTAAAATGTGAGCCACAGTATCACCAAACATATTTTTCGCTGTTAATAAACCATAGTCTGTTGTATTCCAAGTTTGATTACCCATTGCTAAGTAATGTGCTACTGTCCAGCCTGCTTGATTTTGTTTGGTTAATAAATCCATGTTTGTAGTTGTCCATCTACCATTATATCTAGCCAGCATATGTGCTACAGTGGTTTGCAGTTTATCTTGTAGAGTTAAGATTTCCATATCATCTGTGAACCATTTTTTATTGTATTCAGCCAAGATATGGGATACTGTTCTATTATTTTTATCTTTTAATAATAAAATTTTATTATCAACAGGGATCCAATTTCTATTATATTTTCCTAATACGTGGGCTACTGTACTGCCTTGACTATCATCCAGTGAAAGTATCTCCATGTCTTGTGTAGACCAAGTGCGATCTTTTTCTGCTAAAACATGGGCTACGCT
>CANHGT010000009.1 GCA_947460385.1 Alphaproteobacteria bacterium | reverse complement strand
TAGCAAGTGATTATACAAACAGGGATAGTTTTCATGAAAGACAACCAGTAGGCTTAACCCAAGATCAACTATTGCAAACAGTAAGTACATTAATGAATAAAGATTCAGGCAATCATTTTGCGAGTGAACTTAATGATGTACGTAGAGAATTAAGTAGAAGAGACATAGATTATAGCAGAGATAGAGAAGCATTATTAAATGTAACAAGAAATTTAGAGAATCTACAAAACAAAATAGCTAATGATTATGAAAATAGATCACAAAATAATAAAGTAAGTGAAACCGCAACAGGCACTCATTACGATCAAGCTGTACGCCTGTTTAATGATTTAAACAGAAAAGATGTAGATCTTCAATTTGCTAGTGAATTAAATGATTTACGCCACGCATTAAACAGTCGTAACAATGATAGAGACTTATTAATATCTATATCTAAAGAATTAGAACATCTGAAAGATAAAATATCTGATGCCTATAAGTATTCAATGTCAGTATCTCCACAAGTGAAAGAAGTTATCTCTCAGCCTGCTGTAGATAATTCCCAAGAATACATCAAGCTTAATAATAGTTTGCATCATAACAACTTAGAAATGAAGCTTGACTTATTGCATGACAAAATTAATAAGAGCAATATAGATAATCAACTTACTAATAGAGACGCATCCTATAATAATATTGTAAATGAACTGAACAATATTAAGCAACACAATGATGATAGAGTTCTATTAGACCGTATTGCCAAACTAGAAGATATAATCTCTGGCAATAATAGTGCAGTAAAGATTAAAGACAACACCTTGTTAGATCAAGATATTAATAGAGCTATGGTTGATGTGAAGAACGAGGTGCAATCATTAAAAGAGTTTCACAGCAATGTTAATTTATTAGAAAAAATTGATTCCCTCAAAGAAGCAATTATTAGCAAAGATTCTGATTCTACATCATTAAACTTACCTCATGTTAGCAAAGAGTACGATTTATTGTTAAATGAACTAAAGCATATAAAAGAACAGAATCATAAACAAGATGATAAATATGCTAAGCTCCTTGAAGAAATGACTCAATTAAAAAGTAGTTTACATTCTAAGGATAACAATTCAGATAGCAATGTTTTAAGCAATTCTATTGAAAGGTTAAAAAATAGCATAATAACAAAAGATCAAGATAATACAACAAAAAGTTTAATGGGTGCTATAGAAAAGTTAGTGGAAGCTAAAAGTAGCCCTAAAGATGATTTATCGTCTGTAATGTTGAATTTAATGGTTTCTAATTTAATTAATAAAAATAATGATTCTGTTTCACCGCACATTATATCTGCTAATTCAAATGGATATGATGGCATTATAAAAGATGTTATGCAATATAAAATTATGAACTCATTGGTTTCTGAAAATAGCAATAGCAATAATGTAGATGATAAGCAAGAACAAGTGTTACATAATATTTTAGACCAAGTGAAATCATTGAGTTATGAGTTAAAAATAGATTCATTAAATAAATTTAATGATAGCAATAAGCAGTTGCTGGAAGTTATACATAGCATTGCTAGGCTCAATGATAAATTACAAGATAAAGATAACAACAGTAACATATTGAATGATATAAAAAAAAACTATGATATCTATTTAAAATCTTTTAATGATGATCAATCTGAAATGTTGCATCACATAAAAGATTTATCTGTGCAACAATCTTATCAAAATAATTTGTTGAAAGAATTAGATAATAAAGTAACTAGTAAGACATTAGAGGTGGTATCTATAGATACTATGAATGCTGTTAATGAATTGAAAGATAAGCAAGAAAAATTAAATAATATAATTAGTGATGGTAAATCTAGCAAGCATGATATGTATCAATTATTGCTAGATATTAAGAATCAAACAGATCATCTGCAACAATTATATGTAGATGAAAATGTTTCTTTTACCAGTAAATTAGTTAATCAAGATAGCCTATACTCTGCTTTATTATCAGAAATGAAGTCTAATCAGGATATTTTTTACACTAAAACTACCGAAGAGCTAGAGAATGCAAGAGAAGTGCATGGTAAGCTGTTAGAAGCAGTGCAAGAGCAACAAGATAGTGTTGATAGTGTTTCTTATTACTTACACAAACTGCAACAAGATTCTAATGATACTAAAAGTTTACTACATGATGTCTTCCAAGCAATCTATTCAATGAAATCTAGTGATTTAAAAGAATCTTTTAAAAGATTATTTGTGAATGTGGAAGATATAATTAAGAATCAAGAAGAAGTTATAACGTTATACAAAGAATCATCTGCAGATAGTCGCAATGTTAATATTGAAAATAATGAGCATGTACGAACTTTATTTAATCAGAATTTTTCTATTTTATCAAAATTAGAAGAGCAACAAACAGATGTTTTAAACAAAATATCTAATTTTCAAAATGTAAATAGTGGATCTTATGATGATTTATTGAAAGATATTTACAATTTGTTAAACAACATCAATGCTAGAAATAATGTGTTAAATGATTTTTTCAGCAAGTATAACCAATTGGACAAAGTTGATTCAAGCATAGATTTTAATTTAATGAATGTAGATATCAAAAAAATTAAAGATCAACAAATAGAGTTGAAGGATACGTTATTTTCCATAGGTGAACAATTTAAAAAATTATCTAGTGATTCTGCAAGCAATATAGATGGCAATATTCTAATTAGGCTTTCTGATAATGTGCATAAGTTATTATCAAGGGAAGATCATATTAATGACAATTTGAATAGTTTTAAATTAGAAATTATGTCGTTGCTAGCAAGTAATAATCAATCATCAGATTTAAAAACAATTCTTGATGATATTAGTGAAAAGCAAAATGAGGTTTCATCATTAAAAAATGAATTAATGAATTTAAAATTACACTTGCAAAGTGCGCAAGTAAAAGATAATTCTTTAGACAATGCAGAAGTTGTCAGTATTGCTAAAAAGATTGAAGATGTTTCACAGACATTAAATAATGTGGTGCAAGATTACAATAGCCAGTATGAATCATTGTTATTAAGTAACAAGAAGCTAGAAGAGACTTTATCTAAAGATAGTAAAAATGTTGAAAATATTATGAAAAATGAATTTGATAAATTATTAAACTTATATGAAAGCAAACAAAAAGTAGTTAAGAGAGATGATGTAGCACTACCTTTTCAATCTATGAACAGTGAAATATCTACCGTAATTCCACAAGGTAAGAAAATAGATATTCTTGCTAATATGAAGCAAATTGGTCAGGCAATTAATCAGAAAGTAGACAGTAAAAAAGAAGATTAATAGATTATTAATGCTAAGAAAATTCTACTGTTAAAATAAAAATTTATGATAGGATTTTTTGCTTTATAGGATTAAAAATTTATGTAATATTTATGTGGTATTATTAAAATTACAAGTAGTGGATATGCAATGCAAGACGACAAAAATGAGAATATAAAGCAAGATCTTTCTACTAACCTTTCTACTGCACCTAAAGAAGAACTTAAGGTAGAAATGAAAGATGCAGGTTCAGATAGTTCTAGCGTAGAGTTACGTTTAGCATTTGAAAGAATTATTAAAGCTTTTAATAAGAAAGTTAGCCCTGAAATTTTATATTCTAATGTGCCAATGGAAAATTTAGGCATTAGCACTGTAGATATTATGGCATTAGCACAAAAAATTGGTCTTGTAGCTGAATTACGTAGAATTAATATTTTAGATATTAAAACAGGCCCTTGCATAGCCTTGTTGTCTAAAAAGCAAAGCTATACAATATTAGATGATAATGAAGGTTACAATCCTGTCACCCAAAGCGATGAAGTTTTCAAACCAGAGGATTTCGTTCATCAGTATACAGGCTATACTATCTTTTTTTATGAAGAAGATTTATCTGTATCTTCATTTTTAAGGCGTACAGGTTTCTTATTTAGTTCTATCGGTAAATTTAAAGTTGTATTTGTTGAAATTATTGTTATTAGTTTTTTTATTAGTTTATTTGCATTAATAAGTCCATTCTTTACAATGAATGTTTATGATAGAATAGTTCCAAACTACGCTATTTCTACTTTGTTGGTGCTAGCCTTTGGTATGCTAACTATGTATTTTTTTGATTTTATTTTTAAAATTATTAAATCATATTTAACCGATTATATTTCTTTAAATATTGGCAATGAGGTAGACCAAGTTTTACTTAGTAAGCTTTTAAACATGAAAGGTACGGGGCTAAATTTAAGTAATGGAGCAAAAAATTCTTTATTTAAAGAACTCTCTATGGTAAGAGAATTTTATTTTTCTCGGTTTATTCCAAGCTTAATAGATTTACCATTCTTACTTATGTTTTTAATATTATTGTTTGTAATTTCTCCCACTATGTTGCTAGTAGCACTTGTAGCATCTTTTATAGTTTTTATGGCAAATATTTTTTTCCAAGTGCCAATGCAGAAGAATCATGCTGGCATGTTAAATGAAGATCAAAACAAAAATGGAATGCTTATAGAAACTGTTGCAGGAATTGAAAGTATTAAAACTTTTAATTATATTGGAAAAATTTTATCTAAGTGGCGTAGAGTTTTAGATAAAGCATATCGTTCACATTATAATTATAACTTATGGGTGAATATATCTACAAATTTCTCTTTGTGGATTATGAATGTAGTTACAATTATTATTGTGGTGGTTGGGGTTTTTGAAATATCAAATAATTCAATGACTACAGGTGGTCTTATTGCCTCAAGTACGGTTGTATCTAGAATTATGAGTACAGTAATAGCTTTTGCAGGGCTGATAGTTAGATATCGCTCTATTCAAAATACTTTACGTCATTTAGAAAAAATTGTTAATTCTCCTATGGAAGATGAAACAGAGAACTATGGAGCAAAGGCACCATTTAAAGGAGAAATTACCTTTAAAGATGTAACCTTCTTTTACCCTTCTATGAAACAACCTATTTTAAATAAGTGTAGTTTTACAATTAAAGCTAAAGATAAAGTAGCAATTATTGGTAAAACAGGTGCAGGAAAAAGTACAATTACTCGTTTGTTATTAGGGCTAGATTTTAACAATAGTGGAGAAGTACAATTAGATGGGATTGATATTAACAATATTCATATTAGTGAGCTACGTTCTTCTGTTGGCTTTATGCCACAAAAATCTTTCTTTTTTCATGGTACGGTAAGGGAAAATATTATGATGAATGGTACTAATGTGTCAGAAGAACAATATCAAAAAGCCTGTGATTTAGCAGGGGTAAAGCTAATTACTGCGTTATCTGGCAAGGGAGATGACATGGTAGTACAAGAAATGGGTAGAAACTTATCAGGAGGACAGCAACAAATTATAGCATTAGCTAGGGCAATATTAATGGATCCTCCTATCTTAATGTTAGATGAGCCAACAAATGGAATGGATACTTCGCTTGAAGCAACATTTATGGAGAACATTCGTAAGTATGTCGTAGATAAAACCTTTATATTAATTACACATAAACCAACCCAACTTAATTTGGTAGAGAGGGTGCTATTAATAGATAATTCTACAGTTGTAGTAGATGATACTAAGGAAAAAGTTATAGCAATGTTGCAAAGTAAAAAAACTGTTTAAGGGATAGGAGTTATTATGAATTTAAGTAAGTTTCATTATCAGGTTTTTGCTTTTCCTATATTTTTAATGGTTGTAGTGTTTATTTTATGGGCTTCATTAATGAAAGTGGGTGAATTTGTTAGGGGTCAAGGTAAAATTGTTCCATCAGGACAAGTTAAGCAAATTCAACATTTAGAAGGTGGTATAGTATCTGAAATTGCAGTAAAGCAGGGGCAACAAGTTAAAGAAGGGCAATTAATTTACCGCATTAAAAATGAATTTGCTCTTTCTAGTTTAACCGAATTACAAATTAATTTGTATGCAAAATTGGCCACAGAAGCACGCCTAAGAACAGAATTAGTAGGCGGAGAAGAAATACAATTTCCTAGTGAAATAGTTGAAAAAGTTCCAAATATAGTTGAAAATGAAAAGAAATTATTTTTACAAAGAAAAGAAAATTTTCACAACTCCCTTTCCGTGTTAGATCAACAAATAGATCTGCGTAGATTACAATTGCAAGAAGAAAGAGCTAGAACTAAAAATTTACAGTTGCAATATCAATTTACTAAAGAACAGCAAGATATTTTAGAACGTATTGTTAAAAGTGGTGCAGGTTCACAAAAAGAACTGATTGATTCTAGATTACGAACCCAAAACTTATTAACAGATTTAGAAGATTTGCAAAATAGAATGATTAGTACTGAAAAATCAATTGGCGAAGCATCGAGTAGATTAGATGAGTCTAAATCTAAAATGTTAGTAGATATTCAAACAGAGCTTTCTTCTACTTTAATTGAAATTGAAAAACTAAAAGAAAATATTAGTGCAAATATGGATAGGGTAAGCAGAACAGATATTGTCTCTCCTGTAGATGGAGTAGTAAAAGCATTGCAGTATAATACAATAGGTGGTATTATCAAGGCGGGTGAAACAATAGCTGAAATTATTCCAAGTAATGAAATGTTATTAGTAGAAGCTAGTATTATGCCTCAAGATAGGGGAAGAATATGGAACGGTCAAGAAGTTAATATTAAAGTTACAGCATATGATTCTTCTATTTATGGTCAATTAAAAGGCAATATAGTAGATATTAGTGGTGATACTTTTATGGATGAAGGTACTCGTATGCCTTATTATGCAGTAAAAATTGAATCTACTACTAAAGGATTTGGAGGCGGTAAACCTATTTATCCTGGTATGGTTGCCGAAGTAGATATAGTTTCAGGAGAAAGAACGGTTATGAGTTATATAATGAAACCTATTTTAAGGGTTTTTAATAATGCCTTGTCTGAGCCTTAATATGAAATAAATCAATGTTTGAAGTAAGTATATCAGCTAGGCAAGTTAAAGCCTTTAGGTCTAACCTATCTGCCTTAAAGCAAATAGTAAATAAAATATTGATTGATTCTTTAAGTTTTATATTCAGGGAAAATGTAAAATTAGCTCATTTATATGATTCGTATGTTTTTATAGAGGTTATGCTGGTTGATGATAATTTAATGAGCAAGTATAATCTAAAATTTAGAAATATGAATAAATCTACCAATGTACTCTCTTTGCAATATTATAATTTGGCAGAATTGCAAAATATATCAAATTCTATGCCCATAGATTTAGGAATGATTATTATTTCACTAAATACTTGTTTAAACGAATCAGAGTTATCTCAAATAGATTTTACCGATCATCTTAAAAGATTATGTGTTCACGGCTTATTACATTTATTAGGTTATGACCATTTGAATCATTTAGATGCATCTGTAATGCAACAACAAGAAGATTCCCTATTAAATCATTTAGGGGTAAATATAAAAACAATTACATCCAATTATTGGGGGGATTATGACGGAACCTAGTAGTTCTAGTTCAACATTATTGCAGAAATTAAGCCAATTAAAACAATATTTTAGTTTAACACGCTTATTTTTTAATAAAGTAACAGTAGAAGATTATACCTACGAAAAGATTCTATCTATGCTTACTCATTATAATAAAAGCAAAGAAGATAATAATATATCAGAGCACTATTTAATTAATAATATTATGTCTTTAAGGGGTAAAAGAGCCCAAGATATAATGATTCCCCGAGTAGATATCATAGCATTAAAACATGACAGTGATATTGATTCTATTTTAAAATTAACCAAGAATCATGGTTATTCAAGATTCCCAGTGTACCAAGAGAATTTAGATGACGTAATTGGTTTTATTCATATTAAAGATATGTTGCCAATTTTAAAAAAGAAAAATAATTTGGTCATGCAAAATATTTTAAGACAAATTATGTTTGTATCCCCATATATGAAAATCTTTGATTTACTGTATGAAATGCGAACAAAAAGGCTACACATGGCAATAGTTGTTGATGAGTTTGGTGGTGTTGATGGCTTAATTACTATAGAAGATGTGATGGAAGAAATTGTAGGAGAAATTACCGATGAGTACGATAAAGCTCCAGTAAAAATGATTCAAGTGATTGATGCCAATACACTAGAAGTAGATGCAAGGGTAGAACTAGAAGATTTAGAATCATATGTAGGTAAAAGATTTACCACTACAGAATATGAAGAATACAACACAATTGCTGGCTTAATTGTGGCACTTGTTGGCAATATTCCCGCTAAAAATGAATTAATAGTTCATGAAAGTGGGTTAGAATTTAGAATTTTATCTGTTGATCCTGTAAAAATTAACAAAATATGCGTCTATTATGATTAAAAGCTTCTTATTTGATGATAATTTTTTTATAAAAACATATGGCGTCATATTTGCTTTAGGTCTTTTATATCCACTTGCTTTTCCACCAATCAATTGTTTTGTTATTATTTTTATTGTATGGATAGGGGCAACATATATTTTTAGGTTAGCTAATAATTTTCTACAAACAATATTCATGTGTCTAAGCCTATCTTTGGGGGTAACTTTTTCAGGATTTTATTGGATTTTTTATTCTAGTCAATATATTTTATCTGGTTGGTTTTTACCATTTTTGGTGTTATTAGGCTTTAGTGTGTTATACGCAATCTTTTTTCTCCCTTGGGCATTTTTAATATTTATTAGTAATAAACATAGCAAATTGATATTTGTATTAGCTACCCTTATTGGTTTAGCTACGACAGAAGTTCTTAAAGAATATTTGTTTGGAGGTTTTCCATGGCTTATAGCAGGACAAATTTGGGATTTTAGTTTAGAAATACTACAAATAGCATCTATAATTGGAGCATTTGGATTATCTATATTAACTATTCTGCTATTTATATTATTTATATCTATATTTATATTCAAAATATCTTTATTGCCACGCATATTATTATTATCAATATATTGTATAGGCATATCATCGTTATGGTGTTATGGTTATTATCGTTTAAATTATGCTAATTTACTCAGCAATCCTAAGACTATTTCTTTGTCATTAGTAGAAACTTCAGTATTACAAAATGATAAAAATGACTATAATAAAACAGAAGAAATTTTTTTGAACACATTAAATCAAGCTTTTTCTAATATTAATTTACAACAATATCCCGACTATATTATCTTACCCGAGGTTGCATTTAATTTCTTTTTTGATGACAATTCAACAAGATGGCAAACACTAGTAAATCAAATTCCAAGTAAAAGCAAACTTATTATGGGTGCTTTAAGAACAGATAATATGAACGTTTATAATACTGCTTATATGATAAGTGGCAAAACCAAACAGATTGTATCTTATTACGACAAGATTAAATTAGTGCCATTTGGTGAATATATCCCCTTTGCCAATTATCTTCCATTTATTCAAACTTTTGTTAATTTGTCTAATTTAAAGGCAGGAGATAATCAAACGATTTTTATAGGGAATCAAGATAAATTTGCGATAATTATTTGTTTTGAAGCCATTTTCAGCAATGCTATGCTATCATATAAAAATATTGATTGGCTCCTAAATATTACCAATGAAGGCTGGTTCAATAATTCTATAGAATTAGACCAAATGAATTCTTTATTAAGAATGCGTTCAATTGAAGGTGGGGTTACAACTGTTAAAGTTGCTAATTTGGGTAAATCTGTTATAATTAATCCATTAGGTAATTATGAATATCTAAGTAATGGTTATAGTAGTAAGTATAACCTGCAAATTGTAGACATACAAAGAGTTGCAACTTATTATTCTTTTACTTATAAAAATATGTTAGTTATCATTACAATCATGTTGTATGTTATTATGGTTGTGATGTTAACTTGGTTTTGTAAGAGAAAATAGGTAATTAATGACAAAAACTAGATCACCAAAAGATGCCGATGTTTATGCAGGAGAAATGCTTAGATACAGAAGGCAAGAATTAGGATTAACCCAAAAACAATTAGCAGAATATACAGGGGTTACTTTTCAGCAAATTCAGAAATATGAAAAAGGAATGAATCGTATGGGCGTAAGCCGTCTATCAGATTTTGCTTCTTGCTTAGATGTTTCAGTCTCTTATTTTTATGAAGACGAATATTTTTTTGATAGCAAAGACAAAGAATTGTATAACTTGGGAGAGAGCAAAGAAAATAGTGATTTAATTATTAAGCTTGTACAAAATTTTAATTGTTTACAAGAAGATCAAAAGCAATTATTATTAGATGTTATACAGTCATTTATTTCTAAAAATAATGATCAATAATTGATATAAATTCATATTAATAGTGGAGCATAGCGTGGTAAAATCATATTTATTTACAAGTGAATCAGTATCAGAAGGACATCCCGACAAAGTGGCAGACCAAATATCCGATGCAGTTTTAGATTATTTCTTAGCAAAAGATCCTTATGCACGAGTGGCAGTAGAAACTTTGGTTACTACCAACACCGTTATTCTTGCAGGTGAAATTAAAACATCCGTTGAATACACATATGAAGAAATTAACAATGTTGCAAGAGGTGTAGTTGAAGAAATTGGGTATACTCAGGAAGGATTTGACTACAGAAAATTAAATATTACAAATTTTATGCACGACCAATCGGCAGATATTGCAGTAGGTGTAGATAGTACATCTGTAAAAGAAGAAGGTGCAGGAGATCAAGGTTTAATGTTTGGTTATGCAAACAATGATACGCCAAATTTTATGCCTTTCCCAATTTATTATGCACATAAAATTTTAAGTAGTATTAGCAATAAGCGTAAAGATGGTAAGGTAAAAGGCTTACTTCCCGACGCTAAAAGTCAGGTTACTATGGAGTATGTTGATGGTAAGCCATCTAAGGTGCATACTATTGTTGTTTCACACCAACATGAAGAATCTTTATCCCTAGAAGATGTAAGAAATATTATTATGCCTATATTAAAGGAAGTTTTACCGCAACATCTATATAATCCTGATGATTGTATTCATCATATTAATCCTACAGGCAGATTTGTGGTTGGTGGACCAGATGGAGATACAGGGCTTACTGGTAGAAAAATTATCGTAGATACCTATGGTGGTTATGCCCCCCATGGTGGTGGAGCTTTTTCTGGTAAAGATCCTACAAAAGTTGATAGATCAGCAGCCTATGCAGCAAGATATTTAGCCAAAAATATTGTAGCATCAGGCGTAGCGAAAGAATGTTTAATACAAATTGCTTATGCTATTGGTGTTTCTCAACCTTTATCTGTATATGTAGATACTAAAGGTACAGGCAAAGTAGACGATAGATTAATTGAAAGTATGATACCATCTTTGCTAGATTTATCACCTAAGGGGATTCGTACGCATTTATCACTTAATGCACCAATATACCAGCCAACAGCTAAATATGGTCATTTTGGTAGAGAGAACGATGATAAATTTTTCACTTGGGAAAAAATTGATTTAATTGATCAAATAAAGAAATTGTTAAAAGTATAGCTATAATTAAATTATGTTGTTTTGCTAGAAAAAGATAGACCTTATTTTGGGGTTATCTTTTTTTAGTACAATTATAATGTCAAACATGGATTTGTTGTGAATTTTATTAATTTTTATGGTAGGAGACTATCACATTTAAGCGAAAAGTCGCAAAACTTATTAGATCATGTTTTGCCTAAATACTTGATAGATGTTAATGATATTAACAACATTTTATTAAAAGCAAATCAAACGCACCAAGAAGTTAATTTAGAAATTGGCTTTGGTAGTGGAGATTTTTTATCTGCATCGGTCATCAATAATCCTAATAAATTTTATTTAGGGGTTGAAGTGTTTTTAAATGGAGTTTCTAATTTATTAGAAAAAATTCATAATAACAATGTAGGAAACTTAAGGCTATATAATGATAATATCCATTATATTTTAGATGCTTTAAATGAAAATATGTTTGACAATATATTTATTTTATTCCCAGACCCTTGGCCTAAAAGTAAACACAATAAACGCAGAATTATTAACACTAACAATTTAATGATTTTTCATAAAATTCTTAAACCTTCAGGTAAGTTGCGTTTTGTATCCGATCATTATAATTATGTTTCGTGGGGATTAGAACATATCTTGGGTAGTGGAGACTTTATTTGGGATATTAATGATACAAAAGATTTTACCCAAGCTCCTGTAGGTCATATCACCACTAAATATGAAAGAAAAGCCTTGGTTAATAATAGCAAAATTACATATTGTGATTTTATAAATAAAAAGTGAATAATTGATTGCAAGGAACTTAAAAGTATATTATAATATAAGTGTAGATATAAATTATCTTGTGCAGTAAGGCGGTTTTTATTACCGCTTTTTTTATACATTAATAAAACAAGGTTTATGATGATATGACACAGTTAGAAAGTCAACTTTTGATTTTGGTAAGCCCTATTGCTAATGAATTGGGCTATTTGATTGTATCATTAACTTACAAAAATAAAGAATTAGACGTTTTGTTAGAAAAATTAGCCACAGATACTCAAGGTAACAATGTTTACCTTCCTGTTACCGTTGAAGATTGTGCAAAGTTTAGTAGGGCGATAGCCACTCCTATAGAAGAAAAAGATTTAATTGGTACAGAGTATAATATTATTGTTGGTTCTCCAGGCATAGATAGACCTTTATTAAAATATGATGATTATAAAAGATTTGAAGGCAACAATATTAAAATTACAACGAAAAAGTTAATTAATAATCAAAAAAAATGGCAAGGTAAATTGTTACTTGCAAATGAGCAAGGAATTGAATTTTTGTGCAACAAAGATCAACTTTTTATTGATTATAACGATATAGATAAAGCAAGTTTAGATGTATTAAAAGACTTTGATATAAACGGAGTAAATGATGTTAAAGAATAATGATAGCTATTTAGAGTTACAAGCTAGACCAGATTTAATAGATATTATCCACAATGTGGCAAAAGACAAAAACATTTTAGTTGAAGAGGTTTTTGTTGCAATGGAAACAGCGTTGCAAAAGGTAGCTTTAGTTAAATATGGAGAATTGCACAATATAGAAGTTATTATTAATCGCATTAAGGGTGCTATTTTAGTTCAAAGAATTATAATGGTTGTTGATGTTGTAGAAGATCATTATAAAGAAATAACAGTGCTTGAAGCAAAAAGAATAAAAGCCGATGCAGTTCTAGGTGATGAGTTAAGAGAAACTTTGCCACCTCTAGATTTTGACCGTAATTATGTACAATCTTTTCGTCAAGGTATTTTGCATAAAATTAAAGAGGCAGAGAAAGAAAGAGAGTATGAAGCTTATAAAGATAAAGTTGGTGAATTAGTTAGTGGCATTGTAAAACGTGTTGAAATGGGTAATTTGTTCGTTGAATTAAGTAATAAGGCAGAAGCTTTTTTAAGGCGTGATAATTGTATTCAAAGAGAATACTTTGAGGTTGGTAGTAAAGTTAGGGCGTTAATTACAGAAGTAAAAAGAGACCCTAAAGCCCAACAAATTATGCTATCAAGAACTCATCCTAATTTCATTAGAAGGTTGTTTGAACAAGAGATTCCTGAAGTGTATGAAGGTGTAATTTCTACCCACGGTATAGCCCGAGACCCAGGTTCAAGGTCTAAAATTGCAGTATCTTCTAAAGATCCGAGTATAGATGCAATAGGTACCTGCGTAGGTTTTAAAGGCTCTCGTATTCAAGGTGTCTTGGCCGAGCTTAAGGGTGAAAAAATAGATTTAATTCATTATTCCGACAATGTGGCTAATTATGTTATTAATGCGTTCTATCCGTCAGAAGTTTTAAAGATAATTGTTTATGAAGATAAGAAAACTGTTTCTGTAGTAATGAAAAGTGATAATTTAAGCATGGCAATTGGCAGGGGTGGTCAAAATATTAACTTGATTTCACGTCTTGTTGGTTGGCATATTGATCTTATGAGCGAGGAAGATGAAAAAGAAATGCGTCAAAAGTCTATTCATGATAAAACAACTAATTTAATTAATGCATTAGATGTAGATGAGGTAATAGCGCAATTATTAGTGGCTGAAGGGTTTAATACAGTAGAAGATATAATAGGTGATAAAGGGCGATCTTTGTCGTCAATAGCCGCCTTTAATGATGATATTATTGAAGAGTTGACAGATCGTGCGAAAGCATTTATAGAGGAAATAGGATTAAAAATGAAAGAAGAAATTGCTAACTTAGGGGTTTCACAAGAACTTATCAATTTAATTAATAATGATGAAGTGTTAGTTTGTTTAGGTAAAAATGGGGTTAAAACCATTGAAGATATGGGAGATTTATCTATTTTTGAATTAATAGATATGTTGCCTAAGGATTTAATTGATACAAAAGAAGCTGAAGAGTTAATAATGAAGGCACGTAATATTGATTAAAGATTGAGAGGGGTATGCTTGTGGATAATGAAGACAAAAAAAATGTAGAAGATACAATTAAAGCCACGAAGCCTAAAAAAACATTAAGCTTAGGTGGGAAAGTTACTCTTGAAGATTTAAATATTAATAAAGAGGTTGTCAAGTCTGGTGGTAGATCAGGAAGAGGAGCAATAGTAGAAGTTGTGGGAACCCAACGTGTTACTAATGTTGCTATGCCTGAATCTAAGAAAGATGTTAAGCTTGATGCAAATAAAACAGTTCAGGTAGTAGCTAATAGCGATGGTAAGCGTAAGCTTACACAAGAAGAAATAGATATTAGACACAAACTTGTAGAAAATGCTTCTAAAAACACAGAGGAAGTAAAGAATTTTGTTGCCCAGTTAAGTTTAGTGGTTAAAGATTCTTCAGAAACTCCTCAGTCTGTAATTAAAGAAAATATAGATACCAATAATATTAACGAAAGCAATATACCTGTTGATGAGATTGCAGAAGTTGTTGTTGAGAACAATGAAAACATTAATGCTATAGTTGATCAAAAAGAAGAAGAATCTGTTAAAAAGAAAGCTCCTTATCTATCATCTTTAGTTTTAAGTAAGCTGTCAAGCAGAGCTACAGATAATGAAGTGGTTAAGCCTGCTAAGAAAAAAGTTTTAAGTGAGCAAGATAAAAAACGTAACCAGCAAACTAATTGGCGTAATGTAGATACATCTGTTGTTGTGCAAGACGACGAAGAAGTGGAAGATGTTGTTGTTGAAAAAACTCCAAAGTTTGTATATCCTACAAAACGTAAAAATAAGCGTAATAATATTAGAAGAGAAAAAGTATTAAAAACAATTGAACTGTCTCGTCCTATTGTCTTGCAAGATTTAGCCCATAGGCTATCTGAAAAATCAATATTTTTAATGAAAGCTTTGAAAAAATTAGGCATTTCTGCAGATAGTGAAACTTTGTTAGATTTAGATACAGTAGATGTTCTAATGGGAGATTTAGGACACACTTTAGTTATTAATGATTTAGCAAGCATTGAGGAAGAATTTTATAATTTTAATGATTCTCCAAGCGATTTAACTGCACGTCCTCCTGTTGTAACTATTATGGGCCATGTAGACCATGGTAAAACAACTTTGTTAGATACTATGCGTAAAACAAGTGTTGTAGCTAAAGAGGCAGGTGGCATTACCCAGCATATTGGAGCATATCAAATAACCACATCTAAAGGACAGGTTGTTACTTTTTTAGATACACCGGGTCATGAAGCCTTTAGTCAAATTCGTTCTCGTGGGTCTAAAGTAACCGACATTGTAATTTTAGTAGTAGCAGCAGATGATGGAATTAAGCCACAAACTATTGAAGCTATTAATCATGCTAGATTTTACAATGTTCCAATGATTGTAGCTATTAATAAAATTGATAAGCCCGAAAAAGATACTATGCGTGTAAAAACAGAGTTATTGCAACAGAATCTAGTAGTTGAAGAAATGGGCGGAGATATTTTATGCGTTGAGATATCAGCTAAAGAAAATATAGGCATAGATCAGCTTTTAGAAACTATTATATTACAAGCTGAAATGCTAGATATTAAAACAAATAATAAAGCTTTGGGTAAAGGTAGTGTTATTGAGTTTAGAAATGAAAAAGGTTTTGGCGTATTAGCTACTGTTTTAATTGAAAGAGGGCAGTTAAAAGTTGGTGATTTTTTTGTTTGTGGTACCACTATGGGCAAAATAAAAGTAATGATTAATGATAAAAATGAAAGATTAAAAATTGCAGGAGCATCTATGCCTGTTGAAATATCTGGATTTAGCTCAGGCATTAATGTTGGAGATGATTTTTTAGTTGTTCCTAATGAGGTTAAAGCCCAAGCACTTGTTGCTTACAGATTAGAAAAAGCCCAAGCAAGCGAATCGCAAAAGCAAGACGATTTTGACTTAGACTCTTTCTTAAAGCAAGGAATATCTGAAGTAAAAACATTATCTTTAGTTATTAAAGCCGATGTTCAAGGCTCACTTGAAGCTATTTTAGGTTCTTTGAAAAAATTAAATTATCAAGATGTAGAAGTAAAAGTAATTCATTCGGCAGTTGGAGAAATCAATGAATCTGATGTAAACTTAGCACAAGTAAGCGATAGTTTAGTTTTAGGGTTTAATGTTTCTGCTAATTCTGGTGCTAAAAATCTTATTAAGAGCGACAAAGTTGATGTTAGATATCACTCTATTATTTACAAACTTATAGATGATGTTAATCTATCATTGGGTGGTTTGCTTGATCCTGATATAGTTGAAAATGTAATAGGGCATGCCGAAATTAGAGAAGTGTTTAGTGTTGGTAAAGTAGGTAATATTGGTGGCTGTTATGTAACCGATGGAGTTCTAAAACGTTCAGCACTAGTAAGAATTTTACGTAAAAATAAAATCATATATACAGGTGTATTATCGCAATTAAAACGCTTTAAAGATGATGCAAAAGAAGTGAAGCATAGTTTTGAATGTGGTGTATCTTTTGATGGATACAACGATATTATTGTTGGAGATATCATTGAGTGTTATGAAAAAGAAGCTGTTAAACAACATTTACAAGCCAAGAAGGATATGTAATTTTATTCATGGATTTTAATTCTGATTTAGTTATCGCACAAAGAAAAGGTAAACAATCTAAACGTCCATTGCAAATGGGTAAAGAAATTAAGCGTATTATATCAGAATTATTTCAGAAATCTAAAGTAAAAGATTATGTACTGTTTGATAGAAATATTCTTATTACCCATGTAGATGTCAATTCAGATAGTTCGGTGGCTACTGTTTATTTCTATGATTTTTTATCTATGGGAATAGATAACAATGAAAAACAAAAAGAGTTGCTTTCTGCAATGAAAAGATGTGTTCCATTTTTTCGTAAAATTCTTTCTAAAGAATTAAACATTAAGGTAATTCCTCAATTATTCTTTAAAATAGAAACGCAATTTGATAGAATAGAAGAAGTTGAACAGTGGTTTAAAGATATATAATATGGAAGTACATGGTTGGTTGTTTGTGTATAAACCACCTGGTTGGTTGTCTACCAAAGTAGTAAGCATTATAAAAAAACAATTCCCCAAAAGTAAGGTGGGGCATGGTGGTACTCTAGATCCTATGGCAGAAGGCGTTCTTCCGATTGCATTAGGAGAAGCTACTAAAACGGTAGATTACGTTCTAAATAAAGATAAAACTTATTTATTTACTATTCAATTTGGCATAAAAACTGATACTAAAGATATGGAGGGGCAAGTTATTCAACAAAATAATGAATTTCCTTCTTTAAATAATTTAAACAATGTTTTAAGCCATTTTCAAGGTTCCATACAACAAACTCCCCCTAAATTTTCTGCAATTAAAATTGAAGGGCAAAGGGCTTACGACTTAGCTCGTAAAGGTGTTGACTTTAAAATGCCAACAAGGGAAGTAACAATTCATGAATTATCATTAATAGATTACAATAGCAAAAATAAAACAGTTATACTAAGAGCTAATGTAAGTAAAGGTACTTATATTAGAACATTAGGTGAAGATATTGCAGAATATTTAGGTTGTATCGGTTGTGTTAGCTATTTAAAACGTGAAAAAATTCATATCAATAAAGAAATAGTTTTAATTGATTCAAATATGATATATAATATAAAAGAAAATGTTGATGATTTTTTATTAAGTGTGGAATATATGCTGGATGACATCTTGGCTTATATTTTAACTAAAAACCAAGCAATTGATTTATTACATGGCAGGCTTAATAGCCTAATATTTAATAAAGACTTTCCAAATATTGTGTTTACCGCAATGTTTGACAAACAATTGATAGCTTTGTTGGAATACAACAATGGGGTTGTAAGGTTTTTAAGAGTATTTAATAATTATCGTCATTTAATAAATTAAGCAATCGGAGAAATGTGATGTCGCAAATTACAAAAGAACAAAAAGAAGCTTTAATAAAAAGCTTTGCTATTAACCCTAAAGATACGGGTTCAGAACCAGTACAGGTGGCAATCTTAACCCAGCAAATTACATTGCTAACTAATCATATGAAGATTCATAAGAAAGATTTACATTCAAGAAGAGGTTTGTTAAGAATGGTAAGTAGACGTAAAAAACTATTAACCTATATCAAAAATAATGATTTTGCTAAATATAGTGAATTGCTTGAAAAATTACAATTAAGAGGAGTTAAATAATAGTGTTTAACATTACGGAAAAAACCATTGTTTGGGGTGGAAAAGAATTATCTTTACAAACAGGTAAAATAGCAAGACAGGCAGATGGTGCCGTAATAGCAAGGCTAGGTGGCACACAAGTTTTAGCCACAGTTGTATTTGGGAAAAAAGCAAATTCTGCTTTAGATTTCTTTCCATTAACTGTCAACTATCAAGATAAATATTATGCCGTTGGTAAAATACCAGGTGGATTTTTTAAAAGAGAAGGTAGACCAACAGAACGTGAAATACTTATATCTCGTTTAATTGATAGACCTGTAAGACCTTTATTTGATGAAAGATTTCGTAATGAGGTACAAGTAGTTGTATCTGTTATCACATATGACGATGAAAACTCAACCGATATAGTATCATTAATAGGTGCATCTGCAGCATTAGCAATTTCAGGTGTTCCTATGATGGATATAGTAGGTGCAGCAAAAGTAGGGTTTATAAACAACTCTTATGTTTTAAATCCAACAGCACAAGAGCTATTAAATAGTAACTTAGAATTAGTTGTTGCAGGAACTAAGCAAGGCGTTTTGATGGTAGAATCAGAAGCAAAAGAATTAAATGAAGAACAAATGTTAGGAGCGGTTAAATTTGCTCATCAATCATTTGCAGAAGTAATTACTTTAATAGAAGATTTTAAGGGTTCAGTGAATAAAACTCCTTATGAGTTCGCCACCTTAGACAGCGATGAATTAAAGTTGTTTGCTACAACGATTGCCGAACTATCGGAAGCTAAATTAAGGTTAGCCTTCGCAGAAAAAGATAAAACTCTTAGAAGTTCAATGATTAATGCTGTGAAAGTGTCTACTGAAGAATCGCTACAAGGTGATGATCGTTTTTCTGAAGAATTAGTTGCAAGAAATTTCAATTATTATTTTAAAAATTTAGAAAAAGATATTGTAAGAAGCGATGTTCTTAATAAGAAGGTACGTATAGATGGTAGAACTTTAGAACAAGTTCGTCCAATTGTGGCAGAAGTAGATTGTTTTAATAGGGTTCATGGTAGTTCTATTTTTACAAGAGGAGAAACCCAAGCAATGGTTTTTGCTACTCTTGGTACTGATGCCGATTCGCAAATTATTGATGATATTGAAGGTGATACTAGAGAAGATTTCATGCTACATTACAACTTCCCTCCTTTTTCAGTGGGCGAAGTAGGTAGAATTGGTAGCCCAGGTAGGCGTGAAATTGGTCATGGTAAATTAGCATGGCGTGCTATTCACCCACTTTTACCAAGTAAAGACTTATTCCCTTACAGCATTAGAGTAGTTTCTGAAATTACTGAAAGCAATGGTTCGTCTTCTATGGCAACAGTGTGCGGGGCATCTCTTGCCTTAATGTCAGCTGGTGTGCCAATGCCACGTCCAATAGCAGGAATTGCAATGGGTTTAATTAAAGAAGACAATGCTTATGCGGTATTATCTGATATTTTAGGTGATGAAGATCATTTAGGAGATATGGACTTTAAAGTTGCAGGTACCGATCAAGGCATTACAGCTTTACAAATGGATATTAAAATTACCTCAATAACTTATGATATTATGGAGCAAGCATTATCCCAAGCCCATAAAGGTAGATTACATATTATTGGTGAAATGAATAAAGCAATGTCAGAACCTAAGACAGAATTAAGCAAGTGGGCACCAAAAATTCATACCTTACAAGTGAATAAAGATAAAATTAAAGATATCATTGGTAGTGGTGGAAAAATAATTAAAGAAATCTGTGCTAATAACGATGTAAAAGTTGATATTAGTGATGATGGTTTAGTTAAAGTTTCGGGTATAAACATAGAAGGTATTGAAGCAGCCTTAAAAACTATTAAATCTATAGTAGCAGTTCCTGAAATAGATAAAATATATGATGGTACAGTGGTAAAAGTATTAGAATTTGGTGCTTTTATTAACTTTTTAGGTAAGAATGATGGTTTTTTACATATTAGTGAAGTTACTCCTAATAAAGAAAGCAATATTCATGATTTTATTAAAGAGGGTGAAACTTTACAAGTAAAAGTAGTCAATATTGATGAAAAAGGTAAAATTCGTTTAACTAAAAAAATATAATATGAACGGGGTTGCTGGTGTTTAAATTAGATAAAATACAAATATCCAATGCTGATGTTTTGCCTATTATTGAAGGTGGAAAGGGAATTAATGTTTCTACGGGTTTAACCGCAGGCAATTTTGCTAAATGTGGTGCCGTAGGAACTATTTCTGGCACAAATCCTGATTTTTTAGACAGTGAAGGGAATGTGTTAAGATATATTTTTGATGAAAATATGACAAGAAAAGAAAAATTTCAAAGGCTTGTAGAATATAGTATTGCTGGTGGTATAGACCAAGCAAAAATTGCTTATGATGTTGCATCGGGTAACGGTAGAATCCATATGAATTTTTTATGGGAAGCTGGCGGTACATCACAAATTATAGATGAAGTTCTAAGTGGTGTAAAAGGTTTAATCCATGGTATTACATGTGGTGCGGGCTTACCTTATTCTTTGTCTGATATTGCCGCTAAGCATAAGGTATATTATTATCCAATTATTTCATCTGCCCGAGCATTTAAAATTTTATGGTTGCGTTCTTACAATAAAGTAGCTGAATTATTAGGTGGTGTAGTTTATGAAGACCCATGGTTGGCAGGTGGGCATAATGGTTTATCTAGTAAAGAAGATCCAAAAATTCCCCAAGATCCATATGAAAGAATAGTAGATTTACGTTCATCGTTAAATTCTTTAAATTTATCACATGTTCCTATTATTATGGCAGGTGGTGTATGGAATTTGAAAGAATGGGAAAGGTATATAGATAATAAAGATGTTGGTTTGTTAGCATTTCAATTTGGAACCCGTCCACTATTAACTCAAGAAAGCCCAATTAGTGATGCTTATAAACAAGCATTATTAAATGTTGATGATGGAGGTGTATCTTTGCATAATTTTTCACCAACGGGCTTTTATTCATCTGCAATTAGAAATCCTTTTTTAATAAAATTAGAAGAACGTAGTGCCAGACAAATGAAAGTATCACGTAGAGCTAATGAAGAGTTTACCAAGCAAATTCCTAGTGGCAACGGTATTACTAACTTTTATGTACAAGAAGTAGACTATCCTCGTGCAATGGGTTATATTTCGGAAGGGCTAGATACTTTACTTAAGACACCTGATGATACAGTAATTTTTGTTAAACAAGCAGATGCCGATCAAATTAGAAAAGATCAGGTTGGTTGTATGGGTTGTTTAAGTCATTGTCGTTTTAGTGGTTGGTGCGACAAAGAAGAGAAAAATAATACTACAGGAAGTCTGCCTGATCCTCGTTCATTTTGCATTGAAAAAACTTTGCAAGATGTAGGACACGGTGGCAGTGTACAAGATAATTTAGTTTTCTCGGGGCATCATGCGTATAGGTTTAAACATGATCCAATGTATAAAAATGGCTATATTCCAAGCATTCAAGAATTAGTGAATGCGATTATGAAAGGCGATTAATAAGCATAGTTGTTGCATGATAGCTAATTTATTGGGATTTTTCTGTTGTTTATTTATAATAATACAGTTTTAAGCATAACTTACATAGTAAAATATTTAGTGATGCTTACCACTGTATTTTAACATTTATATGTTTGTTTTTTCAAGCTATCTACAGTTATATATTATTCTTTTGTAGTATGTTGTGTAAGCTCATCTAATACATGCAGTACTAAACAATTGTCTTGCACTTTAATAGATACTTTACCCAGTAAAAAATCTATAGCATCATTAATAAACACCTCGTATTTCCAAGTAGCAAATGCTAATGTTTCAAGCTTATCTATGTTAATAATTAAACAAGCTAAATCTTCTTGAATACAAATTAAATCAGCATGAATTTTATATTTATCTGCCACATTGTTTAAAAGAGTACGCAAAATATTTAATAGGTCTTTTTGCCCATTGTTTAAATGGTTCACATAATTGGTTGGCATAAAAGAATCTTTAGAAATAATGTTATCTTGATTAACGCTAGTAATAACTTCAATAATTTCTGTTCCATATAGTTCTATTATTGTATCATCTAAAATAGATGCAAGTTCATCAGTAGTGCTAGGGCGAAGTTGTGATAATTCTGCTATTACTTCATCTTTTAAAATTAACTTTTTTGCAATATTGATATTCTTAGCAAGCTGTTCTCTCCATTGCAATAAATCTTTTGCGGTATTCAGGAAGTTTGGGTCATGAGAGGTATCACAGAATTTTAACAATATTTTATTCAAATTGCTGTCATAATAACTTGGATTTTCCAACGGAAGAAATAGATTTGCTACCCAATGTAATTTATTATGTTTGTTTAACAACTGCATGATTTTTTCATATAATAAATATAAATATAAAACATCAAATGCAGCATATTTTATTTGATCTTTAGATAAAGGGCGTTTAAACCAATTGCTAACTGTAAGATTTTTATCTAGTTCTACATCTAACAAATATTTAACCATCTTTTCGTAGCTTAAATTCTGCCCTATATTTAACCCTAACAAAGCTAATTGTGTGTCAAAAATATTAGTAGGCAACTTATTATTTAAGTACAAAAATATTTCCATATCTTGTCTACCACTATGGAAGACTTTCTTGATATTAGGATTATAAATCACTTTCATTGTTTCTGTTAAATCTAACGACTTTAAACAATCTATTACTATTGCAAAGCCTTTTTTATAAGAAATTTGAATCAAGCACACCTCAGGGTAGTACTTTTCTTTTCTCATAAATTCTGTATCTATTGCTAAAATAGATGCTCCTTTCATGTCTGAAACATAAAAATCTAAAAAACTTTGCTCTTCAATAAAAACATATTCCATATTGTAAAATCTTTATAAATAGGTTATCTTTATAAGGTGAAAAGTTCTTAGATATTCACCTTGTAATTTTATTATAAAAAAACTTATCCTGTTTGTAAAAGGATATATTTAGGGTATTGATAATGTTTCTTATATTAATGATTGTTTCTACTATGATTGTTACAGTGTTTACAATTCGTTGCTTACACTTTTTAAACATTAGTAAAACTAATGCATTATTATATTTGGTAGTATTTTTCATTATATCAATTTTATCTCTTTATTTACTATTAAATAGCACAATGCGTCATAACATTGCTTTGCACCAAAATAATCCTAATAACATAATTGTAGGAACCAGTGGCAAAGAATATCCGCTAATATACATGAATCATGGTATGCCTGAAGGCTTGGTAGTAGATGTGATAGAAATTGTTGCACATAATATGAAAAAAGAAGTTTTTTTTATTCAGTTGCCCCAAGTACAACTAGAAAATGCACTGCATGATGGAGACATAGATATTATTGTAGATGGCATTGAATGGAATAAAAAAAATCTTGATCTTGTTCATTTTTCTAGCCCATATTTATATTTACCCCTTGTTTTTTTTGGTATACCTAAATTAAATATTACTAACCAAGAAAAAAACATCAATGCTTTGGCATTAACAGTTAATAATGATTATAATTTTGGTGTATATCGTAATGCCAGATATGTAGATAATCTAAAACAAAGTTTTAGTGGTAATCACAGCATGATAAATTATTATTATAATTGGGACATTCTAATTAATGATATGATAGAGCATGATTTAGATTTTGGGGTTGCCAATATACAAACAATTACAAATTATTTATACAATGAATCGCATTCAGGAATAAAAATGTTTCACATAGAACCTAATAGAAACTTTGATAATCCTGTTTCACTTGCTTTTGCAAAACCTTTTCAAGATTCTTTAGAGTTTCAATCTTATTTGCATAATTTACAAAAAATAGGTCTAATAGAACAATTATATCAAAAATATTTTAATATCTCAAGTTGATGCCATGAAAATAGCTGTTGTTTTTCCTTATAATAATCCATGCTCTCAAATAAATACTCGTCCTGTAGTTTTAGCGGGTTTACCTTATGTTACATATAGTAAATGGAAAAAAGACATTATAATATTTACCTCATATACCGAGACCCCAATTGAATTCAATAATTTAGTCATTATAGATAAAATATATAATTCTAAAAAGAAATACAATAAAATGGTTATAGAGCAACTAAAACAGTTACAAATTACTAGGGTAGAAATACATCAAGATTGTATTTTGGCTAGTGAAATTAAAAAGAGTATTCCAACTATAAAAGTAGCCTTAATTAAACATGGTGAATACCTTATTAATAGGTTTCAAGAGCAATTTTCTCTATTAAGAAAGATTTTTTATTTTAGATATATCAAACATATTGCTGAAATTTATTGTATTAGTGATTTTGTACATAACTCCCTTACCGCCTTGTATCCTAAGATTAAAGATCGTATCTTTACCATGTATAATACCTACGGACATATTTCTCCCTTTCTAGCAAATAAAGATGTAGTAGAGAAAAAGTCGCAAATTATCTTTGTAGGTAAGCCTCTTGCTTACAAGGGTATTGAAGAATTTTTAGATTCTTTGCCCATGTTATTATCTAAATATCCTACTTGGACAGCCATTGTGGTTGGAGCATTCTTCTCTAGCAAGTCTAAATATGTATTATATTTTCAAAAGCTATTAAAAAAACCTGAAATTCAAAAGTTGATATTAGAAAATAAGTTAACTATTATGAATAACTTATCATCGCAGGAAGTATTCCATATAATGCAAGAGTCTACCATATCAGTTATTCCCACTAAAACACAAGAACCTTTTGGTTTGGTTGCAGTTGAATCTCACTTAGCCAAGTGTGCTGTAATTAGTTCGGGCAATGGTGGTTTAAAAGAAATTAGCGGGCAACATGCGTCTTATTTAGATTCAGTAGGCAAAGAAAATATATTTAATGCAATTAGCCTGTTAATTGAGAATACAACTAAAACAAAAATGCTAGCACTGCTTGGTTATAATAATTGCTTAATTAAATTTTCTCCACAAAAATTAGTTAGATTATTAGATGATAAACGGCAAAATAATGCTTAATATTAAAACGCCTAAAATCACCTGCATAATTCCTGCCTATAATGTTGATTTATATATTCAAAGAGCTATAGATTGTGCTGTAAAACAAACTTTATCAGACATTGAAATTATTATTGTAAATGATGGTTCTACCGACAGCACTCTTGATATTATAAAAAACAATCAACAGTTAGACCCAAGAATTAAGCTTATTAATCAAAGTAATCAAGGTTTATCTCAAAGTCGTAATAATGCTATGAAGCAAGCTACAGGAGAGTATATTCATTTTTTTGATGCCGATGATGAGTTAGAACTTAATGCTTATGAAATACTTTATAACAAAAGCATTCAAGATAAGTCAGATGTAATAATTTTTAATTATAAAAAATGTGTAGCAAATAATCAGTATATTAGTAAATCTCGCAATTTGTCTGATAGTACAATATACTCTAGCATAGGCGATAAACAATTAGTTGTACATTCAGGAGTAACTGCTTGGAACAAATTATTTCAACGGAGCTTTTTACAATCTTATAATATAGAATTTCCCAAAGGTCTATTATATGAAGATATTCCATTTTTTTGGCACACTATTATTTTGGCTACAAATATTAGCTTTGTAAATGCTTATTTGTATATTTATCATGTAAGGGCTAATTCTATTATGACAAATGGGTTTAATATAGATAAAGCGAAGCATATTATTCAGTCTATGGAACTTACTAAAGACATCTTAATAAAGTATAATGTTTGGGATAGCTATAAAGCACTGTATAGTATTAAAACGTTAAAAACCATGCTATCTTTTTTAAATTTATTTAAAAAGCAAGATAATCAGCGTAAAATATTTTTTCAATTAGCTTCTAAGTCTTTGTTTTATATTAATTTAGATGACCCAATATATAAAATTTCGCCTTTTAAAAAAATCAAATATAACTTATTATTAAAAAATAAATACAATCTATATAAATTTTTCTTTATTTGGATGAAATTAAAAAAATAATGCTAAATAAACCAATTAATTTATTATTAGGTGATTGCTTAGAACTACTGAAAAATATTCCTTCAAACACGGTAGATTTAGCATTTGTAGACCCTCCCTATAATATGCAATTAGATTCCACACTTTATAGACCAGATAGAACAAAAGTAAATGGAGTGCAAGATGCCAAGTGGGATAAATTTAGTTCTTTTGCCTTATATGATGAATTTTGTACTTCGTGGTTAAAAGAGGTTCATAGAATATTAAAGCCAAGTGGCAGTATTTGGCTAATTGGTAGTTATCATAATATTTTTCGTTTAGGTAAAATATTGCAAGATTTAGATTTTTGGATTTTAAATGATATAATTTGGCAAAAAACTAATCCCATGCCTAATTTTAAAGGGCTTAGATTTACCAATGCCCATGAAACGCTTATTTGGGCAACCAAAACTAAAGAAACTAAATATTGTTTTAATTATCATTCTATGAAAATTTTAAATGATGATAAGCAAATGAATAGTATCTGGAATATTCCCATTTGTGCGGGTATCGAGAGGCTAAAAATTAATAATCAAACCGCACACCCCACCCAAAAACCTCAAGAACTACTTATTAGAATATTGCTTGCCACCACACAAGAACATCATGTTGTTTTAGATCCATTTATGGGAACAGGAACAACGGGGGCGGTAGCTAAAATGTTAAACAGACACTTTATTGGAATAGAATTAGATTCAGCCTATTTTCAATTAGCTCAAGATAGAATTAACCAAACGGAAGTCTTGGAAAATATCCAATACAAACACTTTGTCATTACAAAACGAATTTCTTTGGGCAATTTAATAGAAGCCAATCTTTTAAATAATAATGATGTTTTATACGATCATATTAAAAAAAATCAAGCTATAATAAACTTAGATGGATCATTACAATTACAAAACAGCGATATTAAAGGTTCAATTCATCAAGTGGCTACTAAAATAATGAATAAAAATGTTAATGGTTGGGATTACTGGTTCGTTGTAAAGAATCAGCAAATGACCTCTATTAATGATTTACGTAAAAAATATTATAATGATTTTTGTGCAGATAAATAATAATTAAATATTAAAAAAAGAGGTTCTCTTGTTTCACTCTAAATTATTATCTCAGGTAGATTTTATAGAGCATGCTTTTTTTGGCAGAGAAGGAGGAGTGAGTACAGGTAATTTTGCTTCTTTAAATTTTTCATTAAATGTAGGCGATGTAGAACAAAACGTTATTAAAAATAGAGACATTATTGCCAATAAATTTCAAATAAACAGTGAAAATATAGTTGTGTTAAAGCAGGTTCATTCTAATAGAGTATTGTGGGTGAATAATAATATATGCAATTCAGAGGGTGATGGTTTAATTCTAAGCAGAGATTCCCCTATAGATAACAAACTAGCTATTGGAGTAGTAACGGCCGACTGCCTACCTGTACTATTTGTAGATAAAAAATTACAAATTATTTCTGCAGTACATGCGGGTTGGCGTGGTTTATTAGAGGGAATTTTAGAAAATACTATATTAGAATTTATGAAAAAAAATTCTTTAGTGAGCAATTTGTTAGTAGCAATAGGTCCTTCAATTAGAAAAGAAAGTTATGAGGTAGATGAAAGTTTTTACGGTGCTTTTTTTAGTAAAGATAGCAGTAGTGCTAGTTTTTTTACAAGCACTCAACACAACAAATTTTTGTTTGATTTTACAGGTTACGCTGTATATAAGTTAAAAAATTTAGGGTTATCACTATCACAAATTGATGTTTTACCCAACAACACCTACTTAGAAGAAGACAATTTTTTTAGTCATCGTCGGAGCTGTCATAAAAATGAAGCAAGTAGAGGATTACAATTATCGGTTATCTTATTAAAATAATTTATGGAGTAAAAAATGAAATTAATTGCAGGCAATTCTAATAAAAAATTATCTAGTAAAATATCGGAATTATTAGGTATCCCGTTGGCAAAAGCCAACATAGGGAAGTTTGCCGATCAAGAAATTAATGTAGATATTAAAGAAAGCATAAGGGGAGAAGATACCTTTATTATTCAATCTACATCATCGCCTGTGAATGATAATTTAATGGAGTTGCTAGTTACAATTGATGCTTTAAAACGGGGGTCTGCTAGTCGTATTACCGCAGTAATGCCTTATTTTGGTTATGCTAGACAAGATAGAAAAAATAGTCCTCGTTCACCAATATCAGCCAAATTAGTAGCTAATTTAATTACCAAAGCGGGTGCAGATAGAGTTTTAGCGTTAGATTTACATGCAGCACAAATACAAGGTTTTTTTGATATTCCTGTAGATAATTTATTTGCTAATATTTTATTTATAGAAGAAATTAAAAAAATGTTGCCAAATCCAGAAGAAATAGTTTTAGTATCGCCCGATGTAGGTGGAGTTGTAAGAGCTAGGTCGGTAGCTAAATGGTTGGGTTGTGATATTGCTATTATAGATAAAAGACGTCCAAGAGCGGGTGTATCTGAAGTTATGAACATAGTAGGCGATATATCAGGCAAACAATGTATTTTAATTGATGATATTGCCGATTCTGCAGGAACATTATGTAATGCAGCTAATGCTTTAATGAATCGTGGGGCAAAAAATGTAAAAGCAGTAGTAACTCATGGAATTTTTTCAGGTGATGCCTTAGCTAAAATAGAGGCAAGTGGAATTTCAGAGTTTATTACTACAGACACTATAGATGCCACCCCCGCAATTTTAGATAGTAAAAAAATTAGATACATTACAGCATCTAATTTGATTGCAGAAAGTATTAAAAGAATTCATAAAGAAAGTTCACTTTCTTCGTTATTCTTAAGTAATTAGAAGTCTTCTATAGATACATTGCTTTTAAACAATTACATATCACATTCATATGCTTGTTAAAGCATGTATCTAGTATGGCTGAATTAAGATATTTGTAGTTTGATAATATTGATAGGAGTAGATATTTTTAAAAAATATAGAACAAAATACTATAATTTAATGTTACTTGCTAGTAATCTGTTACGCTCTTCTTGAAAAAAAGCTTTTTTATCTGATATACGTCTTAATATATATTCGGGTTGTTCTTTATTAATTCCAATGGCAAAATTACATTGGGATACTATTTGCCCAATGTCAAAACCCTTATAACCATTATTATATAAATCTACAAGCATTATTTTTGCAGTAGAACCCATGCCTAAAAGAAAAATTGTGTCTTTAGGAAATGTTAGTGCTTTTTTTAAAATACTTTCATATTCAAGAAAAACATTGGTAGGTGGAATTTCTATAGAACTTAAAGATTTTACATTGTTAAATAATGGAGAAACATCAAAATTACCATTGTTACCATCTTTGCCTGTAATAATACAAACATTTTTATTTTGCCATATTTTTTTCCACAATAAAAATCCATATATTTTATTTTGCCATATTTTTTTCCACAATAAAAATCCATATATTTTATTTGGTCTATTCACAAAAGCAGAATAATAAATGTTCTTATTTTTAGCAATAATATCTAACAATTCTTTAAATTTAGGTTCAGACACTAATAATGCTTCATTAATATAACGTATTAAATTTATATATGACAATGATGGTTTTAACAACCCTAGTACAATATTTTTATTAGTATATACATTAGCCAGTGCAATAGATAAGGCGTCGCTATTGTTTTGAACGCAAGATATAGCTTTCCCACCTAAAAAAGCAAAAATTTCACCATCACTTATTCTTAACAAAGGTTTGTGTAATTTTCTTAATTTAATTATAGAATGGTAATCATTCATAATAATAAATTTAGCATATAGGTGTAAATATTCATCTAATTTAGGGTGCATATCTATAGTATTATCAACAACGTATTGTTGTTTTAAGGCAAAAAGAATTTTTAAATTTTTTTTATAACTAAAATAACGATATATAGAGGACAATAAAGGAGTACAAATAACAAAACTAGTTAAATAATAATATATATAACGTTTTATTATTTTGTTAGTCATATTATATATTAAATGGAGCGGGCAAAGGGATTTGAACCCTCGACATCAACCTTGGCAAGGTTGCGCTCTACCACTGAGCTATACCCGCATTTGCTACATTAATCATATAATACAATTATTTTAATTTTTTTGCAATGTTTTTTATAAAAAAAGTTATAATTACTTTGAATAATGAATCATATGAGGATTTTTGCATGACGATCGAGCAAATACAAGAACTATTAAAAATTTTACAATGCCCTGTTACAGGTGGAGAATTAGTTTATGTAGAAGAAAAAAACATGTTTTATTCTGCACAAGCTAAACTATATTACCCTATTAAAGATGACATAGTAATATTATTAGCAGAAGAGGCTATAGCTGAATAATAAACACAGATTATAACATAAGATGTGTGGCTAGTTTTTAAGCCAATGTTTACTTATATTGCTATCTACTTTTAGTGGAATCATCACATCTAGGTTATTACAAACACTTTCCATAATATTGGTAAGCTTTGCAGATAAATCTTGTGCTATTTCGTCCTTCACTTCTACTAATATTTCATCGTGAATTTGTAGAATAATTTTAGCGTCGTAATTATTGCTAACAATAAAATCCATTGACATGTTTAAAGCTTTTCTTATAATATCTGCACCCGTTCCTTGTATTCTAGCATTAATTGCTGATCTTTGGGCGAAGTTCCTTAAGGTAAAGTTAGAAGAATCAATGTCTTTAATAATACACTTTCTTCCCCACAAAGTTTTTACATAGCCATCTTCTTGGGCAACATTGATGGTTTGTTCCATATAAGTTTTAATTTCTGGATATTTAATAAAATATTCTTGTATGTATATGCTAGCTAAGTCTTTATCTATATTCAAAGCACTAGCTAAGCCATACATGGTTTGTCCATAAATAATACCAAAATTAATACCCTTAGCTTTTGAACGTTGCTCTTGGGTTACATCAATAAGGGGTATATTAAATATTTTAGATGCAGTAGCTTTATGAATATCGGCATTCTGTAAAAATGCTTCCTCTAGATTCTTAACCGATGCTATAACTGCTAAAATTCTTAGCTCTATTTGGGAATAATCTAAAGACAATAAAGAATATCCATCTTTGGCTATAAAAGCATTGCGAATGCGTTTGCCTTCCTTAGTTCTTACAGGAATATTTTGTAAATTAGGTTCAATAGAAGATAATCTCCCCGTTGTTACATGGCACTGTAAAAATGTAGAGTGGATTCTACCTGTGGTGCTGTTAATTTTATTGCCAAGTGGTTCGGTATAAGTATTAACTAATTTGTTAACCTGCCTATGAGTTAAAAGTAATTTGGCAATTTCAATGCCTTCTTCGGCTAATTCTTCTAAAAAGGATGCACCTGTTTTCCAAGAACCACTTTTATTTTTCTTACCCTTTATTTGCAACTTAGTAAATAAAATTTCCCCTATTTGTTTAGGAGAAGATAAATTAAAATTCTCCCCCGCAATACTAAAAATTTTCTCTTCTGTATCTTTGGCCACCACTAAAAATTCTTGTGATAACTTCTTCAGTTCATCTTTAGAAACTAAAACACCATTTTCTTGCATTTTTATTAAAGTAAAAATTAAAGGCTTGTCTACTGATTCATATAAATAGCTACATTTTTGTAACACAAGTTGCTTTTGGTATATGTGATGCAAATTATAAATGATATCAGTATAATAAACTTTATTATCAAAATCATAGTTTAAGTATTGTTTTTCACAATAAAATTGAAGCGATTCTTTTAAGTTGGTACTTATAGATACTCCATCAATTAAATATGCCATGAGCATTGTGTCATCAAAACTTTCAACATAATTGATGTTAAAAAATTGTAAAAAATCTTTAAGGTTGTAGCAAATTTTCTTAATATGAAGAAAAGTAAAAATTTGTTGCACAAAGCATTTTACATCACTATATAATAGTGCTTTATTGCTTTCTGCAAACAGGTCATCGCCTTGTGTTTTAGATACTTGCAAGGTAAAAATGTTGTTCTCTAACAC
>CANHGT010000008.1 GCA_947460385.1 Alphaproteobacteria bacterium | reverse complement strand
GGTAGTCATATTATTATAAGATTGAGATTTGATTTTACCATCGTCATAAAAAGTATACTTAATGTTTTTATCAAAAGCATCTTTCATTCCAACAGTAGAACCCTTAGTTTTACTATAATCATAAGTGATATTTCTATCTGCTTTATTTGGATAACTAATAGTAGCTTTGGTTAGCACTTCACTAGCTTGATCATACTCAAAAACTTTTTTTGTAATTAATGAACCACCTGAAAATCTTTCAACTTTATGAGGCTTATAATTTATATCAAAATCAGATATTTGAACTTTATAATCTGGTTGATTACCGCCTGTAACAATAGATTCTGTTTGTATAAAATGCTGATAAGGATCATATGTCATCTTAATGCTTGCATTGTTAGGTTGGGTAATTTTTTCAACAGGAGACATTGCTGAATTATACTCTAAAGTATATTTTAAATTACCTGTTTGAGAACTACTCTCTCTCATATGTATATCATAAGTCTTTTCTAGAACTAATAAACCATCTACTTTTAAGGTGTTTAATAATGCGTTAGGACTTTCTGGCCAAAATGTTGTTTCTGTAACAATCTTAGAATCTTCTATGAAGTTATTAGCGTTATCAATTAAGCCAGCAGTTGTTCTATATAATCTACCCAAATCGTCATATTCTAGATATTGTTTACGACCCAATTTTGTTGTATTTTCTTCAAATAATACAGCAGGTAAAATTATCTCTCTTAGTCTATACAGGGTATCATATTTTTTATACACGGTGTAAAGCAATTCATTATTACCGCTATAAAATGATTCTTCTATAGGTTGTTGCATGATATTAAATAGAGTTTTACTATAAGCTAGGGGACTATCTTTACCCATTTTAGTTATTTGAGTATTATCTATATAATTATTCAGAGTAATATTGGCACTGAAGTTATTATTATTATCAATCTGCTCTTTTACCTGATCATGAAAATCATATAACACATCTGTTGTTCTTTGAATAGCTTGAGATCCTACTTTTAGATTGCCTTTAGCATCAAAAATCTCTGCATTGTCTATATAATCATACTTTATTGTACGAATTAGCCTTAATTCACTATCATATTTATTATCTTGAACAAGCAATCTTTCACCACCGACATATGTAATATAAGTCTGAGATAATACTCCCTGATAATTATAAATATCTTCAGAAATATTGCCATTGTTATCGGTAAATACTATAGCAAAACCATCTGTTTGAGTAAAATCATATTTCTGAGTTGCTTTAATAGACTTGCCTTCAGCATCAATACTTTCATTAGTAGTGATAAAAGCTTTGTTGTCTATCTTCTGCAATGAATAAGACACATATTCTTGTCCATTGTAATAGGCATGTGTAGCTTCACTAGTGTTTACACCTAATATACTATCACTATTAAAAACTGTTTTAACAGTAGAATTTGTATTAATATTAACTCCATCAAAATGTGGGGTTGTATAGATATTGTTAGTAAAACTATTTGCTTCAAACATATATTCATAATATGTAAGATTTTTAATATCTTTGAATTGATCAATAGTTTTCCAAAGTAAACCACCAATTAATTTATCTTGTTCTGTTTTCATAGCATTAAGATTAAAATTATAATATTCATTAGTAGTAGAAGTTATAAGAGTCTTTATGTCACCCTTAATGGAATACGATGCTTCAGCTAATTTTTTAGATGAAACTACTTGTATATCTTTTCCAGTTAAATCTTTACTCCATGCATTAATATTTGTATAAGTTATTAATGAATATGAACCTAATTCATCTTTATACTCACTATTTAAACTAGGAGTTATTGTGGTTGATTTAATTTTATCTACTATTTCATAACCATTAGGTGGGCACAATACTTCACCATTTAGAGTTTCTCCAGTATATGGATAATATTCATAAGTGGTAACTGCACCGTCTTTATTAGTAAATTGTAATAAATTTCCGTAATCATCGTATTTATCATAAGATATTACTTCTGTTTTCTCACTTAAAACCTTATTATCTTTAAGACTAACTTCACTATATATCGTTTGTACAGTTTTAGCTTGTTGAAAAAAAGGTGGCTGTTGAGTGAAATTAGTACCATTCTTGTTGTCATGATAATCCATAACATTTTCTATTTTCATAGTCTTATCCTGTTCAACTACCTCTTCAAGTCTTTTAATTGATAAATGAAATCTATTATAAGTATTGGTCAGTGTCCTTCCACTGTTAATATCAGTTATTATTGTGTAATAAATATAGTCTGGGTCTTGTCTATAACTATGATCATAATCAGAATCCCACTGTACAGAATTACCACCGTATCCAAAATAGTTAGTTCTAGAATACTTGTAATTAACACTAGTTTTGTTAAGTGGATATTCTCCAACTTTTCCAGAAGAAGCAAGTACTACTCTTGGAAAATGTGTTATCCCTGCACCGTTTGGTAGTTGATGCCCTGATGTATCATATTCGTATGTTATTTCTGTAAACAAACCAAATGGTCCTGTAATTTTATTAAGAAAGTTAAATTCTGTCTTAGCTGTATCATAAGCATATATATAAAATTTGTTGGGTTGATTATTTAAAGTAGATTTAAATAACAACTTATTACTTATCGAAAGTTGCATAGAAGATTCAAACTCAGTATCCGGATACTTAACTACATCAATTTTTGAACCTAGCTGATATGAAAGTTTCAGTAAAACACTACCAAACATATCTTTAACTTCAGTTAAATATCTATAATTGGCAATCTGTATTCCCCAGGTATATTCTACGTATTTACCTCCCGGTGTAATTTGTCTTTTGAGATAATAATTGTTGTCGGAATCGTGTACTAAAATTTCTTTTAATCCACCTTGATGAGTAATTTCATAATTATTCTCTGTATTACGCTTTAGTGTAAATGTTTTCTGCTTCCTATCTAGTAGATCGTCCTGTGTGAACAATGAAGTTTTAAATTTATAGCTTTCTCCGCTAGATAATATTAACTTTCTGTTCTTAAAATCTACCATAGTAATAGGAATATACCAACCCTTACCATAGGCATATTCAGTATTACTATTCAATGGATCATATTGTAATACAATATTAGGATTAGGGCCTAATAAAGAATTAGCACTACCATTAAATAATTCTATTTGGGTTGAAAACAGCCCTGTTCTTTCATCTACTTTACTTTCAACAAAAGAGTTAAAATTTGTGGCTTTACTTTCCATAGTAATTTGTTCCTTTTAAAAATTGTTTAATAAAAAAGAAGTATTATTTTATATATAATTACTTGTATTTATTATATAATTGTGTTGATTATAATATAATTGTATCAACTACGTTTCTGCTAGCTCCATCTACATACCTATTTGCATATACTAAATAGCATATATAGTTTTAACTTTGCTAGCATATCCTAAAAATAAATATATTACACTGCGATATTTTAAGATCCTCAGGGTTAATATTTCACTTAATCTTCTTACCTTGTATTAAGATTTTTTTTAGAATATTTATGTTGTAAATTTATCTTCATGCTTTATTCCTTATTATGTGATTATGAGAAATATAATTTAAAATTATAAATGCAACAACGTTTCCTTGATACGAATATATTATACACCAAAAGAATAATTGATGCAAGCAATATTTGATATTGCAAATACAATGATTATACATGCTTTATGATATTACATATGACACAAGGATTCAAAACAAACGTTTTATAATAAGATATATATTAAATTATTTTATAGTTAATCTAATACTGTATTATATTAAATACAACATTATACTAATATACAAGAAAACGAATACTTTTTAAGTATGCAAGGTGATTTTTTTTATTGGGGCAGTACTTTATTCAATAAAACGCCAAAAATGGTTGCTAAAAACAAGCCTGAAATTATAAACTCATCGGTAATTTTTACATTATTAACAAATACCCCAAAAATAATAATAACCGATGGTATCACCAAGTTTCTATAATTATTAAAATTAATTTTAGCTTCCATCATAACCTTAATGCCAATAGAAGATATTAAAGCAAACAGCATTAAAGACACTCCACCCATTATGGCGGTGGGTAAACTTTGCATTATTGCGGTTATTTTTCCACAAAATGCCAAGCAAATTGCAAAAACAGCTGATATTCTTAAAATGCGGGGATCATAATTTTTTGTAGCGGCTAAAACGGCCGTATTTTCACCATAGGTAGTATTTGGAGGTCCTCCTAGAAATCCTGCAACCATTGTAGCAAAAGCATCTCCTAAAAGAGTTCTAAAAAAGCCGGGAGACTTTGCAAAGTTTTTACCTACTACTGCTCCATTTGTTTTTATATCACCTATATGCTCTAAAAATGTAACAAGGGTAATAGGAATCATAATAAAAATAGCCCCTAAATTAAAGGTGGGCATAGTAAATAGTTGGTTGGTTGTATTGCTTGGTAGCCCTATCCATGGTGCATTTATAACCTTAGATAAATCTACAATTCCTAATATCAATGACAGTATGTAACCAACAAAAATTGCAATCATAATTGGCATGAATCTAAAAATAGATTTTTGTAAAAAAGAAATAGTAATCATTACAAATAAGGTTAGTAAAGCTAAGCCTATACTTTCATAATTTAGCTTGTCGTTATTATAACCACTCATAGATAATGCAACAGGTACAAGCCTTAAGCCAATACACATAATAATTGGACCAATAACAATAGGAGGAAATAATTTAAGCACTCTATCATTGCCATATATTTTTATGATTATAGCATAAATAATATACATACAGCCCGCAATAATAATTGCTCCTTTTAAATCAGAAAAGCTGTAATTGGCAAGAATAATTGTAATAGAGGTAATAAATGCAAATGATGACCCTAAGAATACGGGAACTATTTTTTTGGTGGTAAAATGAAAAATTAATGTGCCAATTCCCGCACATAATAAAGCTAATGCACTATCCATTCCTGTAATAAAAGGCACTAATACTGTTGCTCCAAACATAGCAAGCACGTGCTGTAATGCTAATATGTATGATGTTTTATTTAGTTGAGGGTAGATTATATTTTTATTTAACATGTTTCTCACCTTTTTTTGCAAATTTTTTAAGATTAAAAAATAAAGACATTAATAAAAACAAAATATACGGATATAACTAACTTATTAGCTCACTTACCTCCTCTACAATTAACAACAATAATTTTCCTTTACAATATTTTATCTAAATAACAATGCTAATATAATGCTAACTCCTAATACAACTGTAGCAATATACAATATTGTAATAGATTTAGTATACTTTCTATATTTTTTATATTTTCGTTTCTTTATATATAATTGATCTTCCAATTGTTTTGCTTTTAATTGCTCTACACTTAGCCTATCATCAACTTGTTGTAGTTCTAGTTCTTTTTGGCATTTTTCTGTATACAATCTATCAAATACACTAAGCATTATTTTAGTTTTATTATATTCCGATAAAAGCGATAATTCCTTACTTACTCCAGTATATTTATAAACTGCTTGGATTATTTCATTGCTTTCTATTTTTTCAAAACCTTCTTTTGCCATTAAAGCATCTAAAGTATTATTGGTAAAATTCCACACATGAGCTATTTGAAAATATCTATATAAATTATTCTGATATTGATATGGTATAGTATTCAAATTAGGTACACCTATATAAATTAAAGCATTATTATTAACTATACCCTTTACAGTTTGCAAAAATTCTTTTAAATTTACAACATGCTCTAAACAATGGTTAATAATAAGTACATCAGGATTACCAAAAGGCTTTAGAACCTCTGCTCCACCAACAAACATATTTTGCATGCCCTTACTTTTAGCAACTTCTAATCCATCAACTCCATAATCACACACATAAACATCTTCACCTATCTTATGCCATTTAAATAAATTACCCCCAAATCCACAGCATCATTTGCTTTAATCTCCTAAAAAAACAGTGGGCTTTTACCCAAGATTAATCCTAAAACTGCAACAACGAATGCCACCATAAGTACTGCATCTATTCTATCTAATATTCCCCCATGACCTGGTATAATATTTGAAGTATCTTTAATACCTAAGTATCTTTTAAATGCTGATTCAATCATATCTCCCATATGGGCAAACACCGCCAACAATAAACCTACAGATAATAATAATATTTCACTACTAGAATTAACATACATACCAAACAAATATGTTAAAACCATAGTAGATATAGCCGCTGCAATAAAGCCCGACCAACTTTTATTTGGTGAAATAGATGGAGCAATTTTTTTACCCCCAATAAGCGAGCCAAAAATATATGCAAATACATCATTACAAACAGTAGCTAAAAAAACCCATAAAATAGTTACTCCTGTTTCATCAACATGGGCTAAATACATCATTGAAGAAAAACCTAAAGATAAATATAAGCTACCCAAAGTTAACCATTTAGTACGCTTTAAATGGCTGGGAACTACTGGTATTTTTTCCGACTTATAACGCATAGAGGCAACCATATATGTTAAGTACACAGTAAGAAAAATAAATACTGCTCCCCACACAACTTTACCTAGAAAAAATGATGTAGCACTTAACATCATGAAGGTTGTCATAATCATTCCATCAAAAGAAAACGACCATCTGCCACAAATATTCGCAAATTCATAACCCGCAATGACTAGAACTAAGAAAATAAGTAAAAAATATAATAATCCTCCTTCCCAAACAGAATAAAGTACCGGAGGAAGTATAAACATAGTTGATATTGTTCTGGTGTAAAAGTTACTCATTTTAGAAACAGTGTGATTTGTATTTTGTTCCATTATTTTCTTAATCCTCTTAATTTATTTACCTAAACGACGTTCTCTACTATAGTATTCATCTATCGCATTGCTAAAATGTTCTTTAGTAAAATCTGGCCATAATACATCTAAAAAAACTAATTCTGTATAACTTAACTGCCACAACATAAAATTACTTAGCCTTTTTTCTCCACCTGTTCTAATTAATAGATCGGGATCGGGAATATTAACTGTGTATAAATTGTTCTGAAATAATTCCTTATTAACTATCAAGGAATTATCTGATTTATAACTTTCAAACATATTATTAACAGCCATAATAATTTCTTGATGAGAACTATAATTTAAGGCAATATTAAATTGTAATTTATTAAAATGTGCCGTTTGTAATTCTAAATGCTTGATCTTGTTGCTAATACTTTCACCAAAAACACTGTAATCACCTATTACTTTAACTTTAATTTGTCTTTGTATAAAAAAATCATGCTCATTATCTAAATATGAAGAAAGTAAGTTTTTTAAATAAGATACCTCACTTTCTTCTCTATTAAAATTTTCTTTAGAAAAAGCATATACAGTTAAATATTTTATAGAAAAATCTATAGCACAATCTATTGCAACCCTTAAAGAATCTATTCCTCTGTCATAACCTAAAAAAATATTAAACGCCTTAGATTTTGCCCATCTTCTATTTCCGTCCATAATAATAGCTACATGGGAAAGATTTTTGGCATCTTTACTCTTCATCTTCTATATCTCTGTAATATCTTTTTCTTTTTTCTTTAAAAGATCGTCTATTAAGCTATTACAACTTTGAATTTGTGTTTCTATGGCTTTTTCATTAACTTTAAAATCATCTTCGGGTAAAAGTTTATCGGCCTTCATTGCTTTTAATTTTTTCATAGACTGTTCTCTTACTTGTTTAACAGAAGTTTTAAAAGTATTGCCTGTTTCACTTACTACCTTCAATAAATTTTTACGAGTTTCCTCAGTTAGTGGGGGTAAAAATAATTTAATTGATGTACCATTTACATTTGGGGTTAACCCTAAATTAGATTGTTGAATGCCTTTTTCAATCATTTTTACATAGCTATTATTATATGCTTGAATGGTAATATTCATACCTGCAACTGTAACTGTTGCACAGCTTTTTAAAGGGACTGTACCACCTGTTTCATCAACTATTACCACATTATCTAAAATACTAGGAGAGGCTCTACCCGCCCTAATTGTGCCTAAATGTTGTTTAAAACTTTCTTCAACTTTATTTAAACCAGCTTTTAATTCATTAAAAATTTGTTTTAATTGCTCTTCCATCACATATTCCTATACTAATAATACATTTATTATATCATAATAATATTTAACAAGAAATACTATTTAATAGTACTTCTTTTGCTACTATCTTCTACCATTAATTTAAAATTACCTTTCTTGTGAATATCAAAGATAATAATTGGTAATTTTTCTTTTTGTGCCAGCAAAATTGCAGTCATATCCATAATTCCTAATTTATTAAGAATTACCTCGTCATAACTAATTTGACTATAACGTTTTGCATTACTATTTTTATTAGGGTCGGCATCATAAACACCATCTACTTGGGTGCCCTTATAAACACTGCTTGCATTGATTTCTAAAGCTCTTAAAACTACCGCAGTATCTGTAGAAAAATATGGGTTACTTAAGCCCCCTGCAATAATAACAATTTTATTTTCTTCTAAGATTTGTTTTGCTTTTTCTGCTGTATAAAAATCACAAACTTTATTGACTTCAATCGCAGATAATAAAACAGCAGGCACTCCATTATTATTTAAAGCATCTTCTACGGCTATAGAATTAATAATTGTAGCTAACATGCCCATGTTATCGGCTTTTGTTCTAGTTAATCCGTTACTACTGATATTAGCTCCTCGTAAAATATTACCACCACCAATAACAATAGCAATTTTATACCCTAATGCTTTTACAGATTTTATTTCTTCAATAAAAAAATTTAATTTATCGTAGCAAATAGAAGCATCTTTATTTATGCTTTGCAAAGCTTCTCCTGATAACTTTAGTAAAATCGTGTTATGTTCCATGCAATATACTCCTAAAAATGTAATTAAAACAAAAAAATAACCCTTTTAAAGTGGGTTATTTTCTTAATTTATTTCATAGCCTTTGCTACTTCCTCGGCAAAGTCAGAATGTTCTTTTTCAATGCCTTCTCCTAAAATATAGTAAGCATATTCTTTAAGTTTTACACCATTCTCTTCTACTACTTGTTTTACTTTTTTGTCTGGATCCATAACATAAGCTTGCTCTAACAAACACACATCTTGATAATACTTAGACATACGACCATCTAACATTTTTTCTACTATTTCTGCAGGTTTACCACTTTGTAAAGCTAAATCTCTTTGAATTGATCGCTCCCTATCTACTAAATCTTTAGATAAATCATCTACAGATAATGCCTTAGGATAATTAGCTGCAATATGCATTGCAACACCCTTACCTAAGCTTGCGTCTTTAGGAGTACCTTCAAATACAACCAAAACACCAATTTTACCTGCTCCGTCTGTAATGCTATTATGTACATAAGAAAAAACGTTGCAACCTTTAGCATCTATTTTTTTCAATCTTCTAATGCTTAAGTTTTCACCAATTGTTGCAATGGTATTTATCAGTGCAGATTCAACATTGTCTTTTTCATTAAAGGCAACTTTCTTTAAGCCTTCTACGGTTCCATCTGAATCTAAAGATAATGTGGCTAATTTTTTTACAAAGTTTTGAAAATCTACGTTTCTTGAAACAAAATCTGTTTCAGAGTTAATTTCAATTAATGCTGCAAAATCATCATTTTTAGCAACACATACTAAACCTTCAGCTGTAACTCTATCTGCTTTTTTAGAAGCACTAGACAAGCCTTTCTTTCTTAGCCAGTCTACTGCTTGTTCAATATCATTGCTACAAGCATCTAAAGCATCTTTACATGCTCCCATGCCTGCACCTGTTTTTTCTCTTAATTCTTTCACTAACTTAGGATTTACACTCATGTTTTCCTCTTATTTTTTATATTTAACAGCTTTTTATATTCATGTAATTTAGCTCTTTATTAGCCTTAACCATTATAATTGGCCTTTACACCACCAAAGAGCTAAAAATTAACAAATTACTCTTTAGATTGTTCAACTGCTACAGGAGAATCTAAAACTTCGGTGCTTTCACCTTTATCTGGCATTTTAGCTTCCACTTCTTCTTTTAAGCCTTCAAATACAGCTTTAGAAAATAAATCACAAAACAAACGAATAGACTTAATAGCGTCATCGTTACCCGGAACTGGAAAACTTATACCATCAGGATTAGAGTTAGTATCAATAATAGATACTATTGGAATATTTAACCTAGTAGCTTCTTCAATAGCAATAGATTCTTTTATGCTATCCATAATTACTACTAAATCGGGCAAACCACCCATTCTTCTAATTCCACCAAGAACTAATTCTAGTTTGTCTCTTTCTTTTACTAATTGTAATTTTTCTTTTTTGGTTAAACCTTGCATACCTTCTGTGATTTGTATATCTAATTTATCTAATTTAGATATAGATTTAGATATAGTTTTCCAATTAGTAAGCATACCACCCAACCAACGATGGTTCACATAATATTGTCCACAGTTATTTACGTACTCTTTAACAATACTGCTAGCTTGTTTCTTAGTTCCAACAAACAACACTCTACCACCACTACTTACAACTTCTTTAATATTTTGCAAAGCATTCGCCAATAGAGGTGCTGTTTTTTGTAAGTCTATAACATGAATACCGTTGTATGTACCATAAATATAAGGGGACATTTTTGGATTCCATCTACGGGTGCTATGCCCATAATGTACACCGTTTTCTAATAAATCTTTAATTGTAAACTGAACCATAATTTTTTCCTTTCTTCCGGTTAAACCTCCACAGAACTAGTAGCATTTGCATGCCACCGGAAAAGTATTGATATACTTAATTTCCGTGTGTGTATTTTATATAATAACAAATAAATTTATAGCATAATATCTATCAAATAACAAGCATTTTCATTAATCAATTAATGTGCGTGTTGTATCTATGTTTGTTTACCTAAAGACTTATTGCTATTTCTTAATAAAGCTAAGAAAAATACAGTACAAGTAAGGAACGATAGTAGCAAAGTTAATGAGGTAAAAAAGCCAAATTTTTGCAACAGTACTAAATCAGAAAATACAAATATCAATGTAGTAATTACAAACAAAAGAGTAGCTTGAATAATAGCTACCCCCGGTATAAATAGAGCCTGCTTGAGTTTTTCATCTACACTGAGGTGGCTACGCTGAAATCTTTTATAGTTAAAAAGAACATGCAAAACATTATCTACACTTAATCCGAGTGCTACACTAGAAACAATAACCACTGCAAAATCAAAAGGCGTTTGAGATAAAATAATGATTGCTAGAATAAAAACAATGGGCATAGAAGCAGAAACAGTGCCATAAATAGCAAATTTTAAATTAAAAAACACAAGTAAAACAATAAATACAATAAACATACAAGATGCAATGCTAATAAATTGAGTATCTAGTACATCTTGACTAATGGATGAGAAATAAGCATTATTACCCGTAATAATTGCTTCTTTAAATGGGCTAACACCTACTATTTTTTTAATTTCTGCTAAAAGGACATCTATATTGGTTTTGTTTAAGTTGTTAGTTTGCAACTTAATATGTGCTAATTTGTAGTTAAAATCTACATATGAAGATAAAGCGCCTGAATCTGTATCACTCCTAGACATATCTAAAAACAATAATTCTTGCCCTAATTCTTCCGCATTGCTAGGATATAAGCCCCGACCATTGCTTAAAGATTTATGCACCATCGCTACAGGCAACAAATAGCTTTCTACTGAATTTACTTGGGGCAACTGTTTCAAAGAATCTACTAAAGTTTTTAAATTAATAAAATTATTATACTCTTTAAAATAATCAATAACATCGCCTTGTATGATTATATTAAAACTATTTGAACCATCAAAGTATTTATCTAAATAAATAAAATCTTGGTAAAAGTTGCTTTTTTTAGCAAAAAACACATCTAAAAAATTAGATTCAGTTCTAGCAAATGGCAATGACAAAGATAGAAATATAGTAACTGTATAAAATAGAATAATAATTTTTTTTGAATGCTTAACAACTAAAGTAAAAATCAATTGTAAAATTTTTATATTCATAGAATGATAATAATTAAACATTTTAATTGAACTGCTAGATTTATTAAAATTCCACGGCATAATATATAAAAAGCTAAATAGAAACAACATATTAAGCATATAAGAGAATAGAATGCTAATGCTGGCATCAATACTAAAATTATATAAAGGTATAATATTGGTAAAAACAAAAGTAGAGAAGCCCAATGAACTAGTTAAACTAGTAAGAAAACAAGGCAGGTAACTAGCTTTCATGGTTAGATAGATATTATGCAATTTACTTTTTGATTTATTTTCTTCTTTTTGATTGTGAAATTCCCAATATTCTAGTATATGAAAAGCATCAGACACCCCAACAACGGTTACCATAATAATTAAGGCAATACTCAGAGAAGTTAAAAAATGACCATTAATAGCTATGATAAAAAAAGTAGCCGAAGCAGTAATAATGTTTACACCCCACACAACCATCATTTTTTTATAACCGCCAAGGAAAAATGAAATAGCTCCGATAACAAAAAATGCAATAATGATTAATTTCATTAAATCATTTTGAGTTTTATTGTTTAGCTCATAATTAAGATAAGAATCACCTGAATAAATAGGTTTTGGTAATACAAGAGAGTATTTACCAACAATACTTTTAACTTTGTCTATTACAATTGTGCGTTCATTTTGAGCACTAAGAGTATCACTTTCAATAACAAAAGCAACTTTGGTTAAATCTTTAGAAACTATTTTCACATAATACTGGCTATCTTTAAACGATTTTTCTAGTTCGTCCATAGTTTTAATATAATTGTTATCTAAAGCTTTGCCGTAGGTTGTATTATCTAATATACCATCATGTTCTATAAGAACTGTAGCACTTAATGGGCTAAGAACTTTTTTAACATTTGGTATATTTTCCAACTCTTTAGATAATAATTTTAATTGATGTAATGTCTCTTTATTAAATATATTTTTTTGCAGATCAAATGATATAACAATGTTCTCATAAGGTTGAAACTTCTTTTGTAACAACTGAAAATTTATTTCATCTACCTGATCGGCTTTTAACCACTTAGAACTATCAAATTTTAAGCCATCTGAAGATAGAATAAAAACATAAACCAATGCAATCCAAGCAAAAGATAGCAATATTTTTAACAAAGTAGTTTTATAGTTCATGAGGTATCTTGTAATTTTTTTTTATTGATACTTTATTTTAAAGATTTTATACTTACTTCGTTGTCTGAAACAGGAGTTTTCACATCTATATTATTTTTTACTAAAATAGACTTACCCTGTTTTAAAGCATTAGTCATAGTAATTTCCATTGCTTCATAACTACCATTTAATTCAACAATTTTATCATTAGTTAATACTTTAATAAGTTGCTTATCTGCATTAAAGAAAGAAATCTTAACGGGAGTTTTTGTTTTTTTGCTAATAATGATGTCAATTTGGGAGTATGGATCTTTGCTATCTACGGGAATACTTCTTATATAATAATACTCTTTATCTTCTTTCACGAGAGTATGCTTGTCTTGATCTAACTGCCTTCCTGCTATATCTGAATACGCAAAATCAGAACCCATGAAGCTTTGATTTTTTTCCTCAGTAGATAAAGCCTTTAAAGATTTAAAAGAAGGAAAATATATCCACTGACTTGTTTCATTTTTAACAGTATTTTTGTGGGTTAAAAGTGCTGTTCCTTTAATATTAGCAGGCTCGTAGAACTTTATTAAACTTTTATTAAAATCACTAGAAATTTGTGTTATAAGTTTGAAAAACCTTATTCGTTCATTATTTTCAGAATCTATAATAGATAACTTAACATTAGTTGTTTTATTTTTATGCGAATTAGCTTCTTCATAAACTATCTTCATAACCTCCCTACCATCTATTGCATGCAGTAGTGTTGAACTGAAAAAAAACAATATAAATAATCTTATAAGCATAACTATATTTTCCTTACTTAGTTTTACAGGTGAAATCATATCAAATTATTCAAACAATTGCAATATCACTAATAAATTAGTAAAATCAATTGAGAGAACGCATAAAATATTATACAATAACTTTATGTATATACTATCAATATGTTTTTGAGTTGCTATTTTAGAAAGGTAGGTATCTAATGAGTAAAAAAAATATCGTCTTGCTTCCCGCACTAATGTGTGATTACAGACTATACGCCCACCAAATAAAAACTTTAAGCCCATATTACAATATATTAAATTTTAATTTCACCAACATCAATAATATAGTAGATGCGGCTAATTTTGTTATAAAGCAATGCGAAAATGAAAAATTCTCATTAGTTGGAACATCTATGGGGGGCTACATTGCTATGGAGATTATGCGTATAAATTCTAGTTTAGTTGAAAAATTGTGTTTAATTAATACATCTTGGCATGAAGATTCTTTAGAGAAAAAACAACACAGATTAAGCACTATTGATGTGGCTAAAAATTTGCCTGCAAATTCTTATATGATAGATGACAATACCATTAAATCATATTTATATAACCAAACAGAAGAAAAAAATAAGCTAATTAAAACAATGTTTAAAGAGCTAGGCAATGAGGCATTTATTAATCAGCAACAAATGATTTTATCTAGAACTAGCAGTGAAAATCAGTTTGCCCACTATAATGTGCCTACTTTAATTATTTCAGGCAAATACGATGAAATAACCCCAACCGCTGTTCATTGTTCTATGTATAATGCTTTGCCTAATGGTGAAATTGTGATTATAGACGAATGTAGTCATTTATCTCCCATAGATCAACCTATTGCCCTAAGTGCAACATTACAATTATTTTTAGGCAAATAAGCATGATAAAAAAAGTATACCTGATTTTTGTTTTACTACCCTTTGTTTTCATTAATTCTTGTGTAAAGCCTTCCCAAAGTTATTTAGAAAAAAGTAAACAAGGGAATGAAATAATTAAACAAGTAGAAGCCATGTGTACTTTTAATTCCCTGTTAGACAAAAGCAAAGATTGGAATTTAGCTACTATTTATTTTCCTACAAATTCCAGTTCATTAAGTAAGACTGATAAAGAAATATTAAACAAATTAGAGACTATTTATAAAAAATGTACTAAGAACATGCTTATTATCGGGCATAGTAGCAATTTAGAGACAAAAAAAGATTTAACAATAGCATTAAATTTATCTTACAAAAGAACGCAACAAGTTTATAACTATTTAACATCTAAAAAGATTCCTTCTAGTAATTTAAGCGTACTATTTTGCTCGAATAATAAAAATAAGGTTAATGAAAAAACCGCACTAGATGCAACTTTTAATCAACGAGTAGATATTATTATTCTCAATAGCCCAAAAGAGCAACATCTTTATGATTGCTTATAACCTACTCAACCATAAAGATGAAAAATAATGCTTAGCCTTGAAAACAAATCACTTACTAACTCTATTTGGCTACAATGCCTTGAAAATAGCCAGTTAATTTCCCAAGCTTGTACAACCTATAATATTAGCCCTATTGTTGCTAGAATACTACTTAATAGGGGTATTAACCTTTCTGCAATGTCGGGATTTTTAAATCCTAAGTTAAAAGATCAAATGCAAGACCCCCTACTGCTAAAAGATATGCAATTAGCCTGCACAATTATTATGGAGAGTATTGCAAGAAAAGAAAAAATCTATATATTAGGCGATTACGACGTAGATGGCATAACCTCTACAACGCTTCTATACAAATATTTAAAAAATTTTCATCATGATGTAAACTACTATATTCCAAACCGTTATACAGAAGGCTATGGAGTATCTATGACTGCCCTAGACAACATTATTCAAAATAAAGGTGCATTATTAATTTTACTAGACAACGGTAGTAGTGCGGTTGAAGAAATAAAAAAAGCTAAAAACCATAATATTAAAGTTGTAGTGATAGACCATCATGAAGTAGATATGCACAACAATATTAATGCCGATGCCTTTGTAAACCCAAAACAGTTTGATGATAGTTCAGAACAAACGTATTTATGTACAGTAGGCTTAGTATTTTTATTAATTGTAGCTTTAAATAGAATTTTAAAAAATCAAGTAAGCAATAAAACAATAGACATAATGCAATACCTAGACCTTGTAGCATTAGGAACGGTGTGCGATATAGTACCTCTTGTTGCCTTAAATAGAAGTTATGTCTTTCAAGGCTTAAAAATTATGCAAAAAAGGAACAATGTGGCACTTACTGCCTTAATGGATAATTTAAAAATTAATAAACCTGTAGATGTAGAAACACTAGGCTTTTCCTTTGGACCTTGCATTAATGCGGGTTCTCGCATGGGAAATAGTGAATTACCTTTAAAGTTATTATTAAGTGAAGATTCAACTGTAGCATTTGAGCTATCTAATCAATTAATTGCATTGAATAATCAAAGACAAAACGAAGAAAGTAAAATTATAGATTCTGCCGTTTTACAAATAGAAGAAAATAATGCCATAAATGTGGATAATCATTGTATTTTTGTTGGCAATAAAGATTGGATATCAGGAGTTATTGGCATTATAGCAGGCAGAGTAAAAGATATTTATCACAAACCAACCTGTATTTATAGTATCAATGAGGAAACAGGCATTGCTACAGCTTCAGGACGTTCTATTGCAGGAATAGATTTAGGCAGTATTATTATAGGTGCTAAACAAAGAGACTTACTAATAAAAGGTGGTGGGCATGCTATGGCAGTAGGTTTTTCTTTTAATGTGGCAAAAAAAGATGAAATATTTAACTTTATTAATCATGAAATAGCAAAAAAAGGCTTAAATAAAGAAGCGTTACAAAATACCTATATTATAGATGATGTTTTAGCCATGGCAAACATTAACCAATATGTTGTAGAAAAAATTATGATTTTAGCTCCCTTTGGCATGAACTTTAGAGAGCCGTTATTTATGCTTAGGGAAGTAAAAATAAAAGAAGCAAAACAAATTGGGCAAAATAAAAACCATCTGCAAGTAAGTTTAACAGGCGATGGGCTTGTTAATATGAAAGCATTTTGCTACAAATGTATTCCCGGAATTTTAGGGGAACACATTATTAGCAATATTGGTAGGCATGTGAATTTGGTTGTATCTTTAAGCTTAAATTTTTATCAAGGTAAAAATTATACGAATTTAATTATTAAAGATATTGCTACATACAAATAACATAAATTATTAAGCTTAATATATAATAAATTATTTAATAAAACTATCTATTTCACCAAGCATAATTTTAATTAATGTAAACTTACCTACTCCGTTGTTACCAAGCAAGCCAATTTTATCTTGAACATTGATGTTAAAAATCAGTCTTGACTTGATTTAAAAAGCTTGATATTGTTTAATTAGTGTTAAAAACAATGGAACTTGAGGTGATTTATGAATTCTTTAAATAAAATGCCATGCAAAGAGTTTTTATATCCAAGTGTAGCAAAATATTTAGTATGTAGTGATATGGACGAAACTTATATTCCTTTTGCTGAAAAAAATAAATCATTAGGTGGTGTAAAAGAGCTTGAACATTTCATGGCTTCTGAGGGAATAAACAAAGGTATAGTAATAGGCTTAATAACAGGTAGTAATATTAATTCTGTTATTAAAAAATCTACAAATTATATGGCTGTGTCTGTGCATTTTATATGTGCTAGCTTAGGAAGTGAGCTTTATTGGGTAAAAGATGGTACCTTAGTACCTTCTAAATCTTGGCATAAGCGAATTATGCAATCTGGCTATAAAAAAGAAAATGTTACTACTTTATTAAAGCTAATTCAAGATAATAATATTAATTTAGTAAGACAAACAGATGATTATCAAGGTGTGTATAAAGATAGTTTTTATTATAAAATTACTAGCAATATAGATAATGATTTCCAAAAAATTGAAGAAATAGCACACAAATATTCTATTAAAACTTCTTTTACCAAATGTAATGTTTCAGCAGGAGATCCTGAAAACTCTTTTGATGTAGAATTTATGCCTATTTGTTGTGGAAAAGATGAGGCACTATCTTTTCTTTGTAATAATATTAATGTAATAAAAAATAATACTTTTGCTTTTGGTGATAGTTTTAATGACTTCCCAATGCTAAAAAATGCGGGCAAAGGCTTTCTTGTTAGTAATGCAGACCCTTTAGCCAAAGAAATGTGGCATAGTGTATTAAAAGAGCCTTATTGTAAAGGAATTACAAGTGTTTTAAGGGAGATATAATTTATTATACTTTATAATTAATAATGGTATCTACATTGAATTATAATTACTTGATTATCGTTTGGTTGCCAATATAAATAATCTTCCCAAGCACCTAATGTAAAACTAATATTAGTCATCTAGCAGTTCCTTATTACTAATATGACCCTCGTTCATACTAGCTACTGCGGTTAAAAGACGCTTAGCATTATTTACAGATTGCATTAAATAGGCTGTTTCTTTCCAAGAATTATATTCACTTAAAGATATAACAACCGCTGATTTTTCATTTTTAGTAATAATTATAGTTTCATAATTATTTACTACATCATCTATAACTGAAGCTAAATTCCCCCTAGCTTTGCTATAATTTCATACTTTCATTCTATTCTCCTCATAAATTACCTATACTATATAGTTCAATTATTGTATAGGAAGTCTATTAAGATGCTTATACATGGCAAAACCTAAATCGGTTTTCAAATAGTAGGTATTACGCTCTTTTATAAGTTGCATCGCATGAGGTCTGTTAGGTTTAATCCCATTAATACTAACAGGATTATCAATCCTTACTAATCTCAATCTTCCTAAATTATCAAATTCTGATACTATGTTATTGTTATTACAACCAAAGTCATAAAAATCTAAGGGAGAAAGTTCGTGCATTTTGTGTACCTCAGTACTGTAAATTTTATTAAATATTTTTGCACTAACCACATCTAGCTCTTTAAGAATATTTAGATAAGTTACATTACTATCTTTGTTTGCTACTGAATTATGTAATAGGTTGCTCCATAACTCTTGCATATCAGCATCATCTTCTAAAGACGCATTGTTTATAAAATTAACCTTATATTTATCATTTAATAAAGCTACGCCATTGTTATCTACATTAGCATTTGTAATTATTTTAGATAAATTCATTGCTCTTTTAACACTAAGTTTATCGCCTATAACATAACCAATTAAGTCTTTTGCAAAATCACTAACCCCCGTATCCTTTAATATCTGGGCAAATCCTGTTAAATCTTGCATATAAGCTCCTACCACCCTGCCTTTTTACTATTAATAAGTGCCATTATGCTATCGCTTTCTTCAGATAATTTAATGAAATTATCTTCGAGCTTTTTAATTTTAGCCTCAACTTTTACCAACAACTCTAAATTGTTTTCAGCTCCTGCATCTGTGTATTCTTGCTGTAGCTTACTTTCATCTCGGGCTAGTTTTTCTAAATTACTTTGTAACTTACTGTACTGACGCTCTAAGTCATTAATTTCTTTTTTTAATTCACTACTCATACTGCTTTTATCAATTGGTTTATTAATTACAACAGTTTTTTGTGATATCTGTTGCTTATACTCGCTGTAATTACCATTAAATTCTGTAATTTTTTTGGTTTCAAGCACATATATTTTTTCTATTATTTCATCTAAAAAATAACGGTCATGGGATATAACAAGCATGGTTCCCTTGTAGTCTACTAGGGCATCTAAAAGAATATCTTTGGTTTCAATATCTAAATGGTTGGTTGGTTCATCTAAAATCATAAAGTTTGGCTTACTAAGTAGCAATTTAAGAAAAGCTACTCTTGCCCTCTCTCCACCACTTAAAGTTTTTAGCTTTTTAAAGACATCATCTTGGGAAAAAAGCATTTGCCCACATAGCGATCTTGCTTCACCTTCTGTTATATCAAAATTATCATAAATTTCACCTAGCACGCTGTTTGATAAGTCTAAATCATTGTGATGCTGGGAAAAATATCCAATTTTCAAATTATCACCTAAAATAACTTCGCCCTCATTAGCTGTTTCAAGCCCTAAAATAATTTTTAAGATGGTAGATTTACCAACCCCATTTCTCCCTATTATCCCTATTCTATTGCCTTTAAAAACTTCAAAGCTAATATTTTGAAAAAGCAGTTTTTCACCAAAAGATTTACTTAAATGATTCACCTCTAACACTTTTTTGGCACTTTCTTTGTCTACGGTGAATTTTAAACGTAATTCTTTTTTCTTAATAAGTGGATTATCCATTTTATCCATATTTTCTAAAAGTTTTTGGCGACCCCTAGCTTGTTTAGACTTCTGCCCTGCTTTGTATTTTAGAACAAACTCTTCTAATTTTTTAATTTTATCTTGTTCTAAATCAAAAGCTTTTAACGCCCCTGATAGATATATTTCTTTTTGAATTTGATAATCGGTATAATTACCCTTATATAAATTAACTTTTTTATTTTCAATTTCAAATGTTCTATTGACAATTTGGTCTAAAAAATAAGTATCATGTGATATTAATACTACAGCCTTTTTATAGTCTCTTAAAAATCCTTCAAGCCATTCAATTGCGTATAAGTCTAAATGATTTGTTGGTTCATCTAAAATTAAAACATCGGGCGATTGTAATAAAATTTTTGCTAAAGAAATTATGGTTTTCTGCCCACCCGACAAACTAGATATTTCTTTATACCAAAGTTCTTCACTGAAGTCTAAGCCTTTTAAAGTTTTTTTAATGCTTGCCTCAATGTTGTAACCATCTAACTCTTGATAAGTGTTGGTTAAATCAACTAAGGTGCTGAAAAGTTCATCATCATGCTCACCCATAGTAATTTTTTCATTAATTACATATAACTGCTGGTAAATATCTTGTAACTCTTTGTTTGGAAACACTTCTAAAAAAACAATTTTTGTGTCATCTAAAACACTGTGTTGCGACAAATAACCAATAGTCATATCTTTATTAGGAGTGATTGTTCCCATAATTTTGGTGGCTGGGTTTACATCTATATCTATTTCGCCCAGTATCATTTTAATTAAGGTAGACTTACCCGCTCCGTTGCTACCAACTAAGCCAATTTTATCTTGTATATTAATGTTAAAGTTTACATCTCTAAATATGGTACTTCCACCAAACTCCTTATATACATTGCTAACTAAAAATAATAACATCTATCTACTCCAATTAAAATAATACCTTATATTAGTACATGCACACTCTTTTTACAACAAATCATTTTTAAAAAAAGTTGTTTTATATCAAAAAAAAATATAATATACTACAATATGGTAAAAATATATGAGGTATTAATAAATGATCTTATTTGTTACTCTACTAGCTATTTGGTTAGCTCTTTCAGGTTATTTTACAGCACTCCCACTTATTCCCGGCATCATTGCATTGTTATTCATACCTTTATTTATGAAAAAAGCTAAAAGAGTGTTCTGTTACCCTTTTACTTTTTCTATTAACACTATAGAATTTCTTAAATATTTACCATACATTATCAAAGAAATTTTCGTATCTGATATTAATGTGGCTAAATTAGTGTTACAAAATAAGCATAAAGGTAAAATTATAAAAGTTCCACATAACTTACAAAGCAAGTCTTTAGTTACTACTTTTTCTAATTCTATTACTTTAACACCCGGATCTATAACTTTAGATGCAAAAGATGACTATCTTTTAGTGCATGTAATAGATGAAAATGTAGAAGATGGAATGCTAAGCAACGACTTATTAAACCGAGTGAAAAAATTAGAAAACAAAAATAACAGTGGAGATTAAAAAATCATGGTGATCTTTATTTCAATGCTAATAATATCTTTCTTAATGTTAGTTTTACTTATATTATTTATGAAATATAAAGATATAACCTTGCAAATTCAAATAGCAAATACTTTTAACTCTTTAGTTGTAATAATTATTGCTTTATATTGTTATTACATCAATAAGCCCGAATACATAGATATAGCACTACTATATGTGGTAATTAGCTATGTTTCCATTATTGCTACCCGTAAATATTTTCAACTAAATGGTAAGAAAGATGTTTAATATAATTATAGAAATTATTTCTGGTTTTTTTATTATAGCAGGACTCTTCTTTTGTTGCGTAGGAGTATTAGGAATGATTCGTCTGCCAAACATTATAATGAAAGCCCATGCAGCAGGATTAATAGATACAGGGGGAATATTTTGTATTTGTTTAGGCTTAGCAATTAAAAGTGGTTTTGCTTTAGTTTCTATTAAAATTATGCTTATGGCTATTCTATTTATCTTAATGTCTGCACCAATTTGTTACGCATTAATGCAAATAGCCTTAAGAACACAAAAAAAAGTATTTAAAGAATTTAATGGAGAAAAAAATAATGATTGATATCGTTATAGCTTTATCTATTATAATGTTAGCAATTATTGTTATAAGCATTATATTTATTGAAGATTTATTTAAGTTAGTTATGGCTACAGGATTTATATCCTTTATTTGTGCTTGGTTTTATTTGCTGTTAGATGCAGTAGATGTAGCAATTACAGAAGCTGCAGTAGGTGCGGGGGTATCAACTGCATTATTTTTAATTATAATTCATTTAACTAAGTCTTATGACATTAACAGTAGCACTAAAAAAACTACAAAATATATAATGAGCATATCCCATAAAATACTTTTTGGTATTTTAATGCTTGGATTAAGTTATATATTTTTAGAATCATTGGCTTATATGCCTGTTTATGGAGATATTAATAGCCCTGTTAATAATGCCTTATATAAAGCATATGTTCAATCTAGCTATGAAATATATAAAGTTCCAAACATTGTAACTATGATACTTGGTAGCTTTAGAGGATTCGATACACTGGGGGAAACAACTGTAGTATTTATAGCTGCCATTGGAGTTTATGGTTTACTACATAAAGAAACTTTAAAACAACCTGTGCTAGATCAAAAACCTAAAAAAGAATTTGTAATAACTTCAGCTTTATTTGATTTATTACCACTGCTATTCTTGTATGCCTTTTATGTACAATTTCATGGAGATTATGGACCAGGTGGAGGCTTTCAAGCAGGAATTATTTTAGCTAGCATTTATATCTTAATGAATTTAGTTTATGGAACCAACTACAGTAATATTTTTCTTTCTAGCCATGCAATGTTATTGATACTTGCAGGAGGAGTAATGATTTATGCAGGTGTGGGCTTCTTAACTCTATTTTTAGGTGGTAGTTTTTTAGACTACTATATGTTAGGGTTAAAGATGGATCATTCATATCATTATGGTCTGTTTGCTATAGAGCTTGGGGTAGGTCTTACTGTTTTTGCAGCTATGGCTATTATCATTAAAGAGTTTTATAGGAAGTTAGACCAAATCTAAATGTATTAAAAAATAAGAGAAAAAAAATGCTTTCAGATAAAATAAATATTGCTGTGCAAAATTATCCTTATATAGTAGCTTTTATAATGATAGTGGTAGGTTTATACGTTATTATTACCAATAAAAATCTAATCAAGAAAGTGCTAGGCTTAAATTTATTACAAGGCGGTATAATAGTTTTTTATATTATTATTGCTAAAATAGATGGGGCTTTGCCACCAATATATAATCCTAAACTACAAGAAACCTATTCTAATCCATTGCCTCATGTGTTAATGCTTACTGCTATTGTTGTTGGAATTGCTACAACATCTCTTGCTTGTGCTTTAATGTATCGTATTTATCAGAATTACGGAACATTAGATGAAAGTGAAATTATTAAAATCAACGATGAGGCTAAATAATTATGTATCCTTTTGATTTTTTACTACCCCTAATAGTTGGTATCCCCCTATTTATGGCATTAATTATTATTTTTATTAGAAACAATTTTTTATCTTGGATTATTTCTGTTTTAACAACATTGATAATTACAGCAATAAGTATTTTTATATTGTTTACTTTTAATTTAAAGCCTGTATCTTATTATTTTGGTAATTTCTTACCCCCTGTTGGCATTGAATATAAAATAGATTTATTAAACTTATTTTTTATCGTTATTGTCTCGGTAATTGCTCTACTGAGTATTATTTGGGCTAAAAATGCTATTGTTAAAGAAATAGGTAAAGAAAAAACTTATTTATTTTATTCTATGTTTTTACTTACTTTTGTAGGTAGCTTAGGCATACTAATAACTAACGATGCTTTTAATTTATTCGTTTTTCTTGAAATATCATCACTAACTACTTATATTTTAATTGCATTAGCTAAAAATAAGGAATCAACATTAGCTTCATTTAATTATTTAATTATTGGAACTGTTTCGGCATCATTCTATGTTTTTGGCATAGGCGTTTTATATATGATGTTCGGCACATTGAATATAGAGAGCTTAATTACAGCAATGATTGATGCTCCTGTAAACCCTTTGTTTGTACTAGCGATTACACTTCTTAGTGCTGGAATATTAATTAAAATTGCAATATTTCCTTTAGCTTGGTGGTTGCCTAAATCTTACTCAACTGCACCATCTGTTGTTTCAGCATTTTTAGCAGGAACAGCCAGCAAGGTTAGTATTTATATGTTTTTAAAAATTATAATTATTATGGTTGGTAGAGCAAACAGTATAGATCTAACAAGTTTATTAAATTTAATTATTGTGTTATCTGTATGCTCGATGTTTGTGTATGGATTTATTGCTATAAAACAAGATAATATAAAAATGCTATTAGCTTTTTCATCTCTTTCACAAGTAGGCTTTATTATGTTAGGAATTGGTATTTTAAATCCTGATAGTATTAATGCTTCTCTTTTCATTATTTTAAGCCATGCTCTTGTGAAAACAGGTTTGTTTTTATGTGTTGGTAATTTATTATTTCAATTTAACAGCACTAACTTATCAGACTTAGCAGGTTTATCTAGAAAAGCTCCATTTACATTTTTTGCCATGGTATTTTTACTGCTATCTTTGGCTGGAATACCTGCTACATCAGGCTTTTGGGGTAAATTATATTTAATTGTTTCATCTTTTCATTCAACTTATTGGTTTTTAGCTATTGCCGTAATGCTAGCATCAGTTCTTTCATTCTTTTATGCTTGGAAAATTATAAAAATTTTATGGGATAGAAGCATTCCAAATACCTTTGAATATACAAATAATAAAATACCATTATTTATGAACATAGTTATTGCCTGTATTGTATTGTGTAATATAATCCTAACCATTTACCCCGGCGTTATTTATACTTTAACTTTACATATTTTAAATTTAACTATTATTGCACGAGGTTAATACAGAATGAATTTACATACCTTAATATATTTAATAGTATTGATACCATTGTGTACAGCTATTATTATTCCTTTGTTTAAAAAAATACCAAATACAGCTGAATCAATTAGCATTGTAGCAGGTTTTATTAATACTATTCTTTGTATTATTGTGGCAAAAAATATTTTTTTTAGTGCAATGGAATCTAAAATTACTTTTGCCTATATTAATAATTATATAAACTTTAATTTTGCGGTAGATAACTTTGGTATTCTATTTGCCATACTTGTAAATTTTCTTTGGAGTGTTACCATTATTTATGCCACGGGTTATATGCGTAGCCATAATGAAAAAAATCAAACAAGATTTTATAGCTTTTTTGCATTAGCAATATTTTGTACATTAGGGGTTGCTTTTTCAGGTAATTTATTTACTTTATTTATGTTTTATGAATTGCTTACTTTATCTACCTTCCCCCTTGTGGCTCATAACTTAAATGATAAAACTAGAAAAAATGTTAATACTTATATCGCAGTTTTAGTAATATCTTCATTAACCTTATTTTTATCGGCAATTATGCTTACATTTGTGTATACAGGAACTACAGAATTTACAAGTGGTGGGATATTTAAAAATAGTAGCATTTCAGGATATACCGCAATTTTAATCTTATTACTATTTATGTTCGGAATTGCTAAGGTAGCTGTTATGCCCCTGCATAAATGGTTGCCCGCAGCTATGGTTGCACCAACACCAGTAAGTGCTTTGTTACATGCGGTAGCAGTTGTTAAATCTGGAGCATTTGCTTTTATTAAAATAGTAATTATGATTTTTGGTATAGATTACTTATCTGATGTAGTAAAAATAACCATGAATGGGGTAAATTGGCTAGTTGTTATTCCATCTATTACTATTATTTGGGCATCTATTATTGCACTCTTTCAAGATAATTTAAAAAGGCGTCTTGCTTATTCTACTATATCACAGCTTTCATATATTGTACTCGCTACTGTAGTTTTAACTCCTATTTCATTAGATGGTGCAGTTTATCATCTATTTGCCCATGCTTTTGGTAAAATCACCCTGTTCTTTGCAGCAGGATCTATTATTGTTTTAGCTCATAAAGAAAATGTTAGCGAATTAGGTGGAATAGCAAAAAAAATGCCTATTACTATGTTTGCATTTACTGTTGGAGCATTCTCAATGATTGGGCTACCATTTACCATAGGGTTTGTAAGCAAGGTTTATATCCTTAAAGGTATTATTGAATCTAAGCAAATCTTCCCTTTAATTGTAATTATATTGTCTACTATTTTAAATGCTCTATATTTTATACCTATTATATTTAAGGCTTATTCAACAGAAATTCAACCTGCAATTGCAAAGAATATAGACACAGAAGATAGATTTGAAGACCACTATAATAAAGATCATTCAGGGCATCACTTTGGCAAATCAATGCCAATGGATATTGCAATGATCATAACAAGTAGCATTATTCTTTTAGTTGGTACTGCTAGCATTGTATTAGAAATTTTTTAGTAAATCATTAAGAATAAATGGGGAACAAATGTTAATTAAAACATTTATATTATTAATTGCACTTATGGGCATAATGTTAATAAAAGTCAAAAATAAGAAATTATTCAGCTTTATTATTTCTTTTATTGGAATATGTATGGCAATTTCATTGCCCGTTGTCTATGCAATTACCAATGATTATATAGACTATCTTTCATTCTTTTATTTTGAAGATATAACTTTTGTGTTTATCACTACATTTTCCTTAGTTTTTGCACTTGGGGTATTATTTACTATTTTACAAAAGAAAATTAATTACATAGAGCTAGGATTTATCTTCTTGTACTTTATTTGTGCCATAGGTTTAGTAATATCTAAAAATATTATCACAGTTTTTGCATTCTGGGAGGGCTTAGCTATTGTTGCTACTGCTATTATCCTTATATCTAATCACCCACAAAGTAAAGCTGTAGCTTTAAAATATTTTACTATTCATGCACTTAGTGGAGTATTATTTATGATTGGGGTTGTAGGATACCTTTACTATAATAATACAGACTACCTAAGTGTTACTTTGCTTGATAAAACTAATGGCTTCAATTATTTTATTTTACTTGGAATATTAATTAATTTAGGATTACCTCCACTTGCATCATGGATTGTAGATGGATATTCTAAATGCTCGCCAATTGCATCTATGTTTCTTTCTATATTTACAACAAAAATAGCTTTGTTTCTACTTTTAACTTTATTTTATAGCAACATGATACTAATTTACATGGGAATAATAATTTCTTGCTATGGAATATTTTTCTCATTATTTGAAATGAACTTAAGAAAATTATTAGCTTTGTCTATTATTCAGCAATTAGGAATAATTATTATTGCCGTAGCCACTACCAACTTAGAGCTTGATACTTTTATTGTTAGCTATATTGTAGTAAATATTCTATATAAATTACTATTTTTTATGATTGCAGTTATTTTATATAATCGTTTTGCTAGTGATGACTTAAACATGTTAAAAGGAACTATTAATGTTAAATCTATCATGGGCATATTTTTAATTTTAAATACTTTGCAAGCACTAGGATTACCCTTTACAGGTAATTTCATTTCCAAAACCTATCTATTTAATAATGTAGAAGCCATTGAATTTTCTTGGTTAGCTTATACTTTAACATTTTTACTTGCCGCATCTAGTTTAAATGTAGGAATTAAAATTGCCTATTATTTATTAAATAAAAAAAATACAGCTAAGGCAATTACATTATATAATAACTATAAATTAATACCTTTCTTTGTTATTTGTATAGTGGCTGAATTAATATTCTTATTTAATGGTACAGAGTTTTTATCATTAAAAAATATTGTGCATTCCCTAGAAATATTAGTGGCGGGTTTATTAATATTTTTCATAGGACACAAACTATTTAAAAATAAAACAGCAAATATAATTACCTTGTTTGAGAATTTTCGTCTTAGAGTATTAGCACATTCCCACTATTGTTTAAGGGTTATCTCTAATATTAATTGCAACAATTTTATTATGTCTACATATGAAACTGTAAATACAAAATTAGGTGCAATAAATCATTATAATAAATTTTACTCTAGTAGCTTGGTGCTTGTTTCATTATTCATGTTTATAATAATTTACGTGTTGGTACGGTTATTTTAAAATCTTGTAAAATCTTGTAATAAAATTTTTAACTGATATTACGAAAAATATTTTATAATAATTTTAATAATTTACTTAACCAACAGCATTGAATGTTACAAAGAACAATAAAAAAAGAAATCATCATTAGTGGTATTGGTTTGCATAGTGGTTGTGATGTTTTGTTACGACTTATTCCTGCTACAAATAATACGGGAATAGTTTTTAAAAGAGTAGATATTAAAGATTCTAAAAAACAGTTGATTCCTGCTAATTACCTTATAGTAAGAAATACAAAATTATGCACTATGTTAATTAACGATTATGGTAGTAGCGTGGGTACGGTTGAACATTTAATGTCTGCCTTAGCTTTTTTTAAAATAGATAACTTAATAATTGAACTAAATGCCCCTGAAGTTCCCGTTCTTGATGGTAGTGCCATTGAGTTTGTTAATGCTATTAACAATGTGGGAATAGTAGAGTTGTCGGCTCATAAAAAATATATTAAAATTCTTAAACCCATTAATTTAATTACTGACAAGTACAGTTTTAAAGTATTGCCTGCAGAAAAATTCATATTTAACATGGCAATTAATTTTGAAAATGCTATTATTGGTGAATCACACTATAAATATGTTATAGATGAAACCGATTATATCGTTGATATAGCTAGTGCAAGAACTTTTTGTTTTAAAGAAGAAATAGATTATCTACAGTCTGTTGGTCTTGCTTTGGGTGGAACCTTAAGTAATGCAATAGTTGTAGATAAAGACAAAGTTCTAAACCCAAGTGGCTTAAGATATGTAGATGAATTTGTGAGGCATAAGCTTTTAGATGCAATAGGAGATTTGTACATGTGTGGCTGTGAAATTAAAGGTGAATTCTTTGGTTGTAAAGTAGGACACGAGGCAAACAACTTAATTCTACGAGAAATATTTAATGATCCAACCTGCTATATGATAGAAGATGAAATCATCTCATACGATAAGCCCTTCACAATTACCGAAAAAGATATTATATATTAATTAAAGTATTGCTAAAATCAATAAATTCTCTTAAAATAATAATATTGTATTGTGTAATTTTGGTGGACTATTGAAAAATTTTATTATTTTACTATTTTTGTTATTTGTAATGTATTCTTGTTCATCATATAAAAAAAATCAAGAAGAATCGGTAGACTTATTGTATGCAAAAGGTCTAAGTGCTTTAGCTAATAACGATATTATAGAAGCCCAAAAAACGTTTCAACAAATAACCGATGACTATCCATATAGAGAGGAAGCTACTGAGGCTCAAATTTTTCTTATTTGGACGTATTATGTACAAGAAGATTTACTATCCGCTGAAATTAATATTGATGCTTTCCTAAAATATTATGTATATAACGATTATATTCCTTGGGTTAATTACATGAGTGCCTTAGTGCAGTATGAAGATATTCAAATACCCGATAGAGATCAAAATGCTACATCTAATGCTTTGATAGGTTTTTTTAATATTATAAAAAAAGATCCTAATTCTAAATATGCTAAAGATGCAAAATTACGAATTGAAGTGGCAAAATATAATATAGCACAACGTCATATGAATGTTGCAAAATATTATTTACATAATACTAATTACTTTGCTTCTATTAAGCGTTACCAAGAAGTTGTAGAGCATTTTTCAGATACACAATATGCACAGGAAGCTTTATATAGGCTTACATATTTATGGCTTCTATTAGGGGTAGATGATGAAGCATTTCGTGTAAGCAGTGTTTTAGGTTATAATTATCCTGAAAGCATATGGTATAGAAAATCATATGACTTAATTAGAAAGAACACTAAATATAATAATAATTCTAATTTAAAAAAAGTACCAACCAATAAATAATAAAGTAGCAATATGCTTATTTCATTGCATATAAAGAATGTAGTATTAATTAAAGATTTAACACTTAATTTTGAAGATGGATTCAGTGTTTTTACAGGGGAAACAGGCGCGGGCAAAAGCATTTTACTAGATTCTTTATCTTTAACACTTGGTGAGCGTGCTAACTTTTCTTTAATTAAAAAAAATGAAGATTATGCAGAAGTTATCGCAGTATTTTTATTGAAAGAAGATGTTATTAAAAATCTGCTAAAAGACAATATGATACCACTGGAAGATGAAAATTTAATCATAAAACGTATTCTTTATATAGATGGTAAATCTAAATGCTTTATTAATGATAAACCTGTTAGTGTAACTTTTTTAAGGCAAATTGGTGCGTTGCTTATTGATATTCATGGACAGTTTGATAATCAAAAATTACTAAACCCCTCACTGCATAGGGAAATTTTAGATAGTTTTCTACCAAATAAAGATATTTTAGTAGCAGTATCCCAGTCTTTTAATAAGTTTAAAACCTTGCAAACCGAATATTTAGAAAAACAAGCACATATTAACAATATAACCGCTGAAAAAGAATATTTAGAATATTCGCTTAAAGAACTTATAGAGTTAAATCCCCAAGAGAATGAAGCCAAAGACTTGGCAGAACAACGTATTTTGCTTAATAACGCTGTAAAAATTAAAGATAGCATAGACAAACTAGAACATAGCTTTTCCCATGCAGATATTATATCATCTTTAAATAAAATAATTAAACAAGTTAATGCAACCAAGCATACCTTAGGTGAAAATCCTTATCTTGATGACTTAGACTCCCTATTAACAGAAGTGTATGAAAAAATTGACCTAGCCCAAAACATAGTTTCAGACATAGAAAAAAACTATAGTTTTAATCCATATGATTTAGCCAAAGTAGAAGAACGCTTGTTTGCACTGAAGAGTATAGCTAAAAAACATCAAGTATCACCTGAAAATATTGAAAATTTAATTATAGATTTTAAAAATAAAATAGATGCTATCAACACAAGCGAAACTAATTTACAAGCACTAGAACAAGAAGTAGAGCAAGCTTTACAAAATTTTAAAAAATTAGCTGATTTACTTAGCAAAGAACGTTATAAGGTAGCTGAAATTTTAAATGTAAAAATTAATAGCGAACTTGCTTTTTTAAAGTTAAATGGAGCTGTATTTAAAACAGTAATTGAAGAAGTTGCAAGTAATAGTTATGGTTTTGATAAAATTATTTTTCAAGTAAAAACAAATCAAGGTGCAGATTTTGGCGAATTAAATAAAATTGCCAGTGGTGGAGAAATGTCTCGCTTTATGTTGGCAATGAAAGTAGTTTTGGCAGAAGTAGATATTATTAACACCATTATTTTAGATGAAATAGATATGGGTGTAGGTGGTGAGGTAGCTGAAGCTATTGGTAACCGCTTACTATTTTTATCAAAAAGCATTCAAACTATGGTTGTAACCCATTCGCATCAGGTAGCATCTAGGGGGCAGTTTCATTATAAGGTTATTAAAGAAACTGTTATGGGCGAAACAACAAGCAAAGTAGTTGCCTTAGATGAAAGCCAAAGAATTAATGAAATAGCACGCATGATATCAGGGCAAGAGGTTACAGAGGAAGCTAAAGCAACCGCTAAAAAGCTACTAGGGGCTGTGTAATTGTATGTTTGTTTTATAAAATTTATTGTATATTAATTCTTTACATGTTATAATAAAATGTGAATCCCGGCTCTCGGGTATAAAGAAAGATGGTGTTACTTTGTAATTACTATCTTTCTTTTTTTGTATTTAATACTTAATAAAACAGTGTATTTATGGATAAAGAAGTAAATTCATCACATCTTACTATTACTAAGCAAATAGAAAAATTAAAAAATGAGAAACAGTTACAAATAGATGATGATAATTTTGCTAGTAATTATCTAACCATTGTATCATATTATCGTATTATGTCTTACAGGTTCCCCTTTGTTGATACAAATAATAAAGAATTATTTTTGCCAGATAATAATTTTGATTCTCTAGTTAATTTATATGAAATAGATATTGAATATAAAGCATCTTTGTCTATAATTTTACAGTACATTGAAATAGCTTTTAAAACTCAAATAATTTATCATTTTTCTGAGAGAGATTACAAATTTTATATTAAGCACCAATCTTATGATTTTACTGATGCAGATAAACAATTTCACAAGAATAAAAAAAATAAAGATAAATCACCACCTAGTAAATCTTTCTTGCCCAGTATAAAGAAAGAGATAAAAAAGATAACTAATGTTCATATTGCCTCTTACCAAGAAAAGCATGACCAAGAGAATTATTATGGAAAAGAATATAAGTATTGTAACTGCTTACCTAATGCATGGATAGCAATTGAAGCATTATCTTTTGGTGATATAATTAATATTTATAAATATCATAATGATCAAGCAAAAAAAGTGGATATCTGTAAATATTTTTCTATAGATAAATCTAATACTTTTATGAATTTAATGACTGAGATTAAAAGACTTAGAAATATT
>CANHGT010000007.1 GCA_947460385.1 Alphaproteobacteria bacterium | reverse complement strand
GGCTATAATCAAAGGAAGATATAAACCCCCAAGATGCCCATTCATAACCAAAGGCAAATTCGGGCATTACAACCCCTGGTTTACTGGTAAATTCATCATCATTTGAATATGAGATTGGTGGTATTTCGGGTATTTGACCGCCTATATAGTCCAAGCACTCCTGCCCTGAACCCAGAGCGTTACATATAATACCTGGCAAGGTGTCTGTTATTACACCTGTGTTTATATTTATAGTAGTATCAGTATGTAATTTCATTTTAGTAGGGGAGAATGTTGGACCTGCTCCCACACTTAGGAAAAATCCTGTTGGGGTATTAGCATAAAGCTTGCCGTGTAGCAAACATACCAATAATAGTATAATAAAGCTTACGTATTTCATTGTATATCCTAGGGTCATAGTAAGAGTATTGTGCCACGATTTTTATTATACAATTGTTTGTTACACAAAAGCAAGGAAAATTCATAACAAAATATAAAGATAGTTAACAAATAGAAACTAAAGATAAAATAGATTGCTTGAAGTTCAGCATTCCTATGGTCTCATCTAATATAGAAGTTTTGTCTTTTTTAACGCTTGATGTCATAATAGCTTCAGGAAAACAAGCACCATTTTTTGCTACAATGCTTAGTACTTCTTCACACAGTATTACTTGTTGCTCTCTGTTAATTTTATCTACTTTGGTAAAAATAATTTGGTACGACCTGCCGTAATAATTTAAAAAATCCATAATATTAAAGTCTATTTCTTTAAAGCCAACCCTAGAATCAATTAATAAATACACTCTTTTTAAATTTTTAGATAGGCGTAAATATTCAATAACAGTATCATTCCACAGGGCTTTTTTATCTTTAGAAACCTTAGCATAACCATAGCCGGGTAAATCTACAAAGTAAAATGTATCTAACAGTGAAAAAAAGTTAATTTCCCTAGTTCTACCCGGTGTTTTTGACACTTTAACAAGTTTTTTACGATGTAAAAGACTATTAATAAGCGAAGATTTACCAACGTTAGAACGCCCCCAAAAAGCAATTTCAGGACAGTAAGTAAGTGGCATTTGCGACATATTAGCCACGCCATACATAAACTTGGCTTCTTTTCTAAAAATAGATAAATCTAGTTGTTTAAGGTCTTCTGCCATTATTATTTTTTATAATTGGGTATTAATTTATTTACCTTGGCATTAATAATAAATTGTTGTCCAATTGAAATTATATTAGACCATGTCCAATAAATTACCAACCCAGCAGGGAATGCCGCCAAAACTACTATAAGCACAACGGGCATAATATTCATAACACGCTGTTGCATGCTATCCATTTGTTGGGTCATAGATAATTTTTGCTGAATAAACATGGTGATTCCCATTAATATTGGCCATATTCCTATATGCAAGAATGAAGGAGCTTCCCAAGGAATCATTCCAAATAATGTAAATATGTTAGTTGGATCCATCGCCGACATATCGTGTATCCAACCCCAAAATGGAGCTTGACGCATTTCAATAGAAATAAATATCACTTTATAAATTGAGAAAAATATTGGAATTTGTAGTAATAAAGGTAAACAGCCCGACAAAGGATTTACTTGTTCTTTTTTATAAAGACCCATTAATTCACTGTTATATTTTTTCATATCAGAGCCATACAACTCTTTTAACTCTTTCATTTTAGGTTGTAAAACTCTAAGTTTTGCCATAGAAATATAAGATTTATAGGCAATAGGTAAAATTATTGCTCTAATAATTATGGTAAACAGGATAATTGCAGAACCAAAATATCCTAAAAGACTATACAACCATAATAAAAACTGGATCATAGGCTTGGTAAAAAAGAAAAACCAACCAAAATCTATGGTATCTTCAAATTTATTTAATTTATATGTGTCATTATAATGGTCTAACACTTTATATTCTTTAGGACCTACAAAAATATGAGACTTATTAGCAATGGTACGACTTGGTTCAACTTTTAAATTAGAACCTTTATAGTCTGCTTGGTAATTATTTACTCCACTACTATCTTTAAAGCTTAAGAATCTTACATTTGCTTGTTGTTCGGGATCTAACAATAAAGATGCTAACCAATATTTATCTGTAAAACCTGCAAAGCCACCTTTGCTATTAAATTCATAATTTTTAGCTAAAGTGTCTTTATAATCTATTCTTTCTAAAGATTTACCTAAATAACCAACAAAACCTTCATGAGAAATAAATAAATCTTCAACTTTTGGATCGTTATATCTTAAAATAAAAGCGTATGGCGTAATATCTATTGCTTGTGCAGTTTTATTAATAATTTTATCTTCTACGGTAATTACATAACTATCATCAATACTAATTTCTTTTGTAAACAGTATGCCTTGAGGATTAGTCCAAGACAAAATAACCGGAGAATCTACAGACAATGTTTTTTTATTTGTGTTCCAAATAGTATTTTGATTAGGCAAAATAATGTTTTGTGAAGTTAACCAACCTGTTTCAAAAAAATAAGCATTTTGAGTATCTTTTAAATCAAACAATTGAACATTTTTACTATTTTTGTCTACTGATTCTTTATAATGGGTTAAAGAAACATCATCGATTCTTGCCCCCTTTAAAGATATTGAACCATTAATTGAACCATTGTTAAAAGAAACTCTTTGGTTTGTTTTTAAAGCTTGATCTCTTAAGAGTAAATTACCATTAGAAGCATTCTTTATGTTTACGGACGAATCTGTGCTAGGCGAACTAACTACAGACTTGCTGTTATTAAGTTGTTCTGCTTCCCTTATATCTTTTAAAAAGAAATGATCCCAAGCAATAATAATAGCAAAAGATACTGCCATTGCAATCCAAAAACCTTTTCCAAACATTCCTTCTGACATTAATTAACTCCTATTAATTTTTTTATTTGGTACTGGATCATAACCCATTTTACCCCAAGGATTACATCTAAGTATACGTTTTGCTGTTAAATAGAATCCATGAAAAAATCCAAATTTTTTAAAGCTTTCCAAAGCATAAGTAGAGCAAGTAGGTTCAAATATACAACTGTTACCTAGCCAAGGCGATAATAATAGCTTATAACATTTAATTAATGTAATAGCCATTTTAACAAAAATATAAGAAAAAGAACTACTGATTTTTTTTAAGTGCTTTAGTAATTCCATATTGCAACTCATTTTTCATGTCTAAAAAATTACCAAGATACGAATAAGAGCGAGCCACCAAGCAAACTTTAAACCCAGACATTTCTGAACCTAAAACCTCTTCGCCTAATACTCTTAATCTTCTTTTAATTCTATTTCTTATAACAGCTTTTCCTACTTTTTTACTTACTGTAATTCCGTAGTATACCGAATCAGTATAGCCATTATCTTTTAAAACAAAGATAATAAAAAACTTGCCAACAACCTTATAACCGTTGTTCATAGTGTTTTTAAAATCTTTGCTTTTTTTGATATATTTAAGCATTAAGCTGTTAATTTATGACGACCTTTTGCTCTTCTTAATGCAATAATTTTTCTTCCGCCTTTTGTAGACATTCTAGCACGAAACCCATGTCTTCTAGCTCTTACCAACTTACTTGGTTGATATGTTCTTTTTACCACTGTACACCCCTAAATATTAACTTTTAATAAACACATGTTGTTAAATACAATTATTTATATTACACTATAATATATTCAATTACAAATAGCAAATATGTATAGTTCACTATTGCTGTATTTGAGTGCATTAATAATTGCTATGATGAGGTTTTTTAAATCGCCATCTTATATTACAATACTTCAGCATCCGTAGCTCAATTGGATAGAGCATCTGATTTCGATTCAGAGGGCTGGGAGTTCAAATCTTCTCGGATGCACCACATTTATACTATTTACTATTGTTCAGCTAATAAAATCTCTACAAAATATTGTTTTATATCATTATTAACAATACCTACTAATTGAATTTTAGCACTTGGAAAGTTTCTTGCAAGGAAATCTGTAATACTTATCAATTGCTTATATGCAGATTTTTGAACTGCTAAATTGCTAGCGCTGTCAACCATTTTAGGCATGTTGAATACTATGTTTATTTGGAGATTCGTACTGTTCTTTACATTAGACAGTAATTTTATTTTCCATACATTTTCATTTATATACTCATTAACAATAATCTTGTCTATATTTTCTGCATGACTTATTGATAATGAAATGAAAGATAATAGCCCAAAAAAGAAATAAAACCTTAATAAATGCAAAAGAATCACCTCATTTATCTAAAAACTTGCTTTTTATTAATGCATAAATAATTGTTTTATGCTATTATTAAATGTAGCTTATTAATTATTGTTAGACAAAAAATTAATTTGTTAATAGAACAAACATTGTGTATTATCGTTTAATTAACAGTTTGTATTATATGATATGTAGATGTAACTACAATAATGCGCTCGTAGCTCAACTGGATAGAGCGTTTGACTACGAATCAAAAGGTTAGGAGTTCAAGTCTTCTCGAGCGCACCAATATTAAACAAAAAAAACAGGGTTAATGTGAATAAGTTAATTAAATTTGTAAAAAAATTTTTTATAAGGAAAAACTATAATAATGGTAGTGTAAGATTCTCTTTAGTCGGTGCTCCTGATTTGTTGTCTAATAACGCAAAAGAATTGAACGCTTTACTCTTGAATAGGAGAGATAGTGAAGACACAGATGATGAAGCACCTTCTGTAAAAAAATCAAGCAAATCACATAAGAATCGTGGCAGTAAAAATACTGATTCTGTCCAAGAAAATAACAAAACTAAGGGTGGTCAACCACAAAAAAAAGCTAAGTTTAGCCTAGAGGATAGTTTTAATGATTCTGGGCGAAAAAGCATGACTTTTCTCGCAAGAAAGCGAACTGAAAACGTAGAGAAGAATGACGATGTATACTTAAATGCTTCATTTTCATCTGCTGAGGGTTCGGGAATTATCTCTAATAAATTAAAGTTTATTGGAGGAAGTATTTTTGCAGCTATTTTGTTTATGTTATTAATAGGTAATTATATTAACAGCAATAACCCTCTTGTTCCTATTGTACGTTCATTAGATAAAGAAGTGTCTATAACTGTATATGACCGCAATAATTCTAAAATTTATTCTGATGTAAGTACTCCTTCTCCCAAATATGTTTCGCCAAATTTAGTAAATGCTATTGTGGCATTGCACGGTGTTTTAGAAAATAAATACATGCAGCATTTGGCAGATAAAAAATTAGAGGAAAAGAATGCAGAAGCTAAAAACAATGAAGAAGATAATAATAAAATTCCAACTGTAGCACCAAAAGAACCATTGCCAGAGCAAAAGGATTCCGAGTCAAACAATGAGAATGTAAAAAGCGTTGATAGTTCTGTGGCTACTGAAGAAAACGTGGATACTGAAGAAAACGCTAAGCCTAGTGATGAAGGTGTAGTGCCAATTGTAGAAAATGTTGTATCTAATGCAGAAGAAACAGTATCTACATTTTTTTCTAGTGATTTGTGTGTAGTTTATACTAATGCTGATGAATTTGGTAGATATGCATGCAGGTATTCTTACACAAATTTCTTATTAAATAATTTTTTAGCCGAGCAAGAAGAACAGTCTTTTGTAACTAAAATTATTAATTTGTCTACTACTTTTAGAAATTATCTATTAGTAAGTTGGATAGAAGGTAACATTAATGCAAATAAATTTTTAGAAATATATTTTCACTATATGTATTTTGGCAATAGAGCCATGGGTGTTAGTGCAGCTACTGAAAAGTATTTTGGAGTTTCACCCGACCAATTAACAATGTCTCAGAGCATATATCTTGTTTTACAAATTTATAATCATAACAAGAGGTATTATCCTAATTATGTAATCACAGCTAATGATATATTAAAACAGTTTGCGTTAAATGGCATTATCAATGAAACAGATGTTAGTGATCTAGAAGAAGATTTTAATAATATTAAGATAACAGAAGAGCAAATATCTTTTCTTCTCTACTTGGAAGATATTTTCTTAGAAGGTAGTAAATATTTTGCTAAAACAAATAAAGTAAATGTGAATGCTACATTTATTGCTCCAATACAGAACTCTAGTATTACCTTAGCTACGCAACAAATGAAAAGATATTCTATTCCTGCTGCTTCTGTAGTAATGCTGAAAGAAACAGATGTTGTTGCAGCCTTTACTATGACATTAAAAGATAATAAGCCGTACTTTAAATCTGAATATCCAATGGTTAAAGGCTATAATATTGTTAAACCTTTTGTGTATATGTCTTTAATTGAGAACAATAAAGATGTATCTACTGTGTTGTTAGACAGTAAATATCAACAATTAATATTTAATATTGATCGCTTGAATAAATTTGGTTCTGATCCTGATATTATTAAGAATCTTGTAGGAAAAACTAAAGAGAAAGGAAATAGTGCTAAAAATTTAGAAATTCTACAACATCCGCAAAATATAAAGATAGATGTGCTGACTAAAAGTGATTTAGATGTCGCTCCTGAGGAAATTAGAAAATTATTTGCTGTAAGGTTACGTAGCCTTGAATCAAGTTTTTTAACATCTATAACTATAGATCAGTATAAAGCTACCTTCAAAAAATATGGTTTAACATTAGAAGCAGATTCATTAGATGAATTATTTAGTAGTGAACGTCAAATGACTTTTTATGAGCTTGTAAGGATATATAACGCTCTATCTCAGGGAGGAAATTTCTACAAATTTAGAACAATAACTTCAATTAATAAGGATCTTTTTGCCCCTGATACTAAAAAATCTGGTGCATTAAATTATACTTTTGCCAATATTTTGAAATCTATATTTTTTACTAACTTTGAGTCTAAAACTTCAAAAAACAAAGCACGTATGTTAATTGATTATAATGTAGGGGTAATTTTTAATGATCATTATACCGTATTAGTTTGGTTTGGTGACTTAGATAATCCAGATGCACCATTAAGGGATTATACGATTCCATTGGAAGATTTAATTACTAATTTAGCCTCATCATTACAGTAATAAATAATATAAGGTAAATATGAAACACAACATTTCGTTGATTTTAGTTATAGGTTTATTGTTAAAAAAGATGCCATTAGTCTTTATACAGCCTGTGTTAAAAAAATCAATGAAGATTATGTCTGAACAACATAATAATATTTTTACTCGTATTCTTCATAGTAATAATGCTAAAGATGTTAATGTTTTAATTGATGCTATAGATATACCATTTTTATTTTATATAACTATTACCAAAAATGGGCATAATCTCCAAGCAATTAAAAGAACAGAGAACGTCTTGCATGATGCAAAAATAAGTGGTCATTTAACTAGTTTATTAGAGCTATTTGAAGGAACAATTGATGGTGATGCGGCATTCTTTTCTAAGCAATTAACTATTGAAGGCTCTACTGCCCTAGTAGTTGCATTGCGTAATGCTATAGATTCGGCCGATATTAATTTAGTAAATGACTTATCTTTAATTTTTTCACCCTTTGATTCTATTGCAAAAAAATTCATAACAATAGTTACAAAAAAATATAATATTATTCAGACTGATTTAGACATTATTGTTGATGATATAAAAAAGGATACTAATGATTCTTTATTTTCTTTAGATAATAAACTCAATAGTATAATCAGCTCTATTGAATTAATTAATAAAACCATAAATCAAGCTGATAAGCAACAGATAAGAAAAAAATCTGATTATCAACAATCATAAAATTAATATACACAGAAAAAGAGGTGCTACAATGATTCCAAAAAATAAATTAGAAATTGTTTGCCCAGCAGGAACACCAGCTGCATTTAAAGTAGCTGTTAATGCAGGTGCAGATACTATATATTGTGGTTTTAATAATGAAACCAATGCCAGGAATTTTCCAGGGTTAAATTTTTCCAAAGATGAATTAAAAGAAGCAGTTAGTTATGCAAATCAATATAATGTAAAAGTTTTAGTAGCCATTAATACTTATCCTGCTGCAGGAAAAGTTCATGTTTGGCATCAGGCCATAGCTGACGCTGAAGAATGTGGTGCTTATGCGGTAATTTTAGCAGACATAGGCTTGCTGGATTACGCTTTTAAAAATCATACAAAAATTCGTAGACATTTATCTGTACAAGCTACAGCATCATCTATTGATGCTATTAAATACTTTGTAAAACAATACGAAGTAAGTAGAGTGGTACTGCCAAGAGTATTAACTTTAAGGCAAATTAAGGAATTTAAAGAAGCTATTAATGTGGGAATTGAAGTATTTGTGTACGGTGGATTATGTGTTATGGCCGAAGGCAAATGTTCTTTATCTTCATATGTAACAGGTTTGTCTCCAAATAAAAATGGCGTGTGTTCTCCTGCGGAATATGTAGATTACAAAGAGGAAGGAGAGAATTTAGTTAGCACCTTAAATGGTAGTGTTATGAATACTTTCAATAAAAATGAATCTCCGGGATATCCTACTATTTGTAAGGGGCGTTTTACAGCAGAAGGTGATACAACTTATTTATTTGAAGAGCCTAGTTCTCTTAGTATTATTAATATGCTACCTGAATTGCTAGAAGCTGGTGTGGTAGCATTAAAAATAGAGGGGCGTCAACGGGGTAAGGCTTACATTGAAAGTGTAATAAAATTATTTCGTGATGCAGTAGATAAAGTAAACAATGGCGAACCTTATGATGCAAATACCTTATTGCATAGTTCTCAGTCTTTGTCTGAAGGACAAAGTAACACTACAGGAGCTTATGTTCGTAAATGGTTATAAAATATTAATTTTTTAAGGATATCAAGCCTATGAATAAGTATAAATTAACTTTGGGACCATGTTTATTCAACTGGAAAGTTAATGACTGGAGAGATTTTTATTGTAAAATTGCCGATGAATCTCCTTTTGATGAAGTATATTTGGGTGAGGTTGTTTGCTATAAAAGATGGCCATTTTTTGAAGTAGCTTTTAATGATGTAGTAAATAGACTAGAGAAAGCAGGTAAAAAAGTACATTTTTCTAGTTTCTCTTTAATTCTTGGCGACTTAGAAATGCGTACTAATAAAAAAATGATAGATGATGCTACAGCAAATAATCTCATTGAAGTAAATGATGTAGGATTATTAGGTTTATTGCAAAATAAAAAATATATTGTAGGTCCTACCGTTAATGTATACAACGAAGGTACTATGAAGACCTTAATTGAACAAGGTGCAGTACGTTTTTGTTTCCCATTTGAAATAGATAAAGAATCTTTACAAATTCTATCAAAGATTGCAGGGGCAGAAAAGGAAGTATTTGCTTTTGGTAGAATGCCTCTTGCTATTGCAGCACGTTGCTATCATGCTCGTATTCATAATACTTCTAAAGATGACTGTAGATATGTTTGTGAAAAAGATTATAATGGTAAACCAATTACAACCTTAAGCAATGAAAATTTCTTAACTGTAAATGGAACACAAACCATGTCTTTTTCTTATAATAATTTAATTCATGATTTACATGATTTACAAGAGATGGGAGTTAATATTTTTAGGCTGTCTCCACATTATTTAGATATGATATCAGTAGCTAATTTGTTTAAAGATGTTTTAGATAACAAAATGCCTTCACAGGAAGCTTATATGAAAATGGAAGCTTTAATGCCTGTTGATAGTAAATTTTCCAATGGCTTTTATCATGGTAAAGAGGGTCGAATTATGGATAAATTAGGCAATAATCCTATAGAGTAAATATATTTACAACGTAGTTTTCATGGCATATATCTAAATTAATGCAATTAAGTTAAAGCAATCTTTTTTTGTGAAAATGGATAAATTAGTTTTAGATATAATTCTTTTTTTCTTGAATAAAATAACATTATGTATTTTGGTGTTCAAGATGCCTTATATATTACTATCCCTCACATCAACAATTATTATTTATTAGTGTGCTTGAATAAAGAATTGCATTAATATACAACTAGCTTAAGTGCTTCATGACAATCACATTACACACTAATTACATATATCACCAAACAATTATACTAGATGTACTAGGGCTGTTACTTGCTGTTTTATCATTCAATTTATGCTAGTAAAAGCTAGAATGTTATATAGTTGCTTCCTTATATTTTACAAGGGGTCTATATTTATTAATACATGTGTTTTTAGCTTACTGGCAAAATTACATAATTGAGCTAGTGTGTTGATATATAAATTGCAAAATCATAATATTTTGAATATACAGCTAATTGTTTACGTATAATAGTCCTGCAAGCAAGTGCAGATTTAAGATTATAAATAATTAGCTGTATTTATTTTGTTATTGTTCAGGATTAGAATATCCTTGTTTTAGTTCTTCTGGGCTAATATTTACAAAAATAGAGTTTTTGCCATTGCTTAAGAAAAATAATAAACCTTTAGATTTATATTTGTTAATTAAAGAAGTTAAATGTTCTACATTCTTTACATTTTCTTTATTAACAGCAAGAATGCGTACACCTGGTATTAAAAATTTACTTGCACCTAATGAATTAGGTTGTGTAGCAATAATAATTACACCGTTCAATGTTTTATCTAAAGAAAAATATTGACGTACTGAATCATTTATATCTACCACTTTGATTCCCAGTGATTTATAAGTTTCTTGCTTAATTTTACCTATCTTATCGGGAACACTGTCTTCTTCGCCAGCTATACCAATATTCTCATTAGCAGGCTCTAGAACAACTTCTACATCTTTAAGAGTTTTATTAGACAATATTTTTAATTTTATTTTAGTGCCAGGTTTAATATTGCTAATAATTCTAGGTAATAATCTATTGTTAGTAATTGGGGTGTCATTTACAGATAGAATGATGTCTCCGCTTTGTAGGCTAGATTTTGATGCTGGAGAATCTGGAACTACATTAGATATAAGTGCTCCATCGCTATTTTTTAAATCTAGTGTTTTAGCTATATTTTCATCAATTGCTTGTACTTGTACGCCCAACCAACTACGGGTTACTTTTTTATTAGTTATTAGTTGAGAAATTACATTTTTCATTGCATTAGCGGGCACGGCAAAACCTATACCAATGCTTCCGCCCGACTGACTAATAATTGCAGTATTAATACCTAGTACTTCGCCTTTCGTATTAATCATTGGGCCACCAGAATTGCCATGATTAATAGCTGCATCTGTTTGAATAAAATCATTAAAAGGACCGATGTTAATGTCTCTACCTGTGGCAGAAATAATTCCTGAAGATACTGTTCCGCCTAAGCCAAAAGGATTGCCAATAGCAATAACCCAATCACCAGCACGAGCTTTAGAAGAGTCGCTAAATTTTAATGCGGGCAAATCAACTGCTTCAATTTTTAATAGAGCTAAGTCTGTTTGTTTATCTGTGGCATAAATAACCGCTTTATATTTTTTTCCATTAGGAAAAGTAACTTGAATATTGCTAGAATCTTGAATAACATGATTGTTCGTTACAATGAATCCATCTGAACGTACTACAAATCCAGAACCAAGTGATGCAAATTTTTGATCTGGCAGATTTTGTTGGGGCATCATATTTTTAAAAAGTTCTTTAATATTTGGGTCTATGCCTTCTATTTTGTCTTCTAAGCTTTTACTTTTTACCACTTTTACTGCAGATATATTAACAACAGAAGGTGTTACATATTCAACCAGATCTGCAAAACCTTGACTAGGTGTAAAGGGTTTAGAATATTCTGTGGCATTGTTATTTAAATTAATATTAATTTCATCTTGATTTAATTCATTATTTTCTGTGGATTGAGATGTAGGTGTGTTTTCTACCGAATATTTCTCTGTTAAATTAGTAAAACCTTGAATATAGTCTTGTTGGTAAAAAACATAGCCTAAAGCACTTAAACCTACAACAATGACTAACAAAAGTATTTTTTTAGAGGTAAAAAGTTTCATATAGTAAAATCCTATTCTATAATTACATTAAAAATTATTGATAAATGAAGAATCTAATTTATCAATACATGAGTATATTATATGATATACTATGATTGTAAAATTGGAAATAATTACTACGAAAAAGATTTTTTATTGCAGGTTAAAAATGAACTTAGGTTATGGATTATCCTTTAAAAATTTGTACTCTCTTGATAGTATTAAGAGAGTTGATGAAATATTTTTAAATTTCCTACGCTTAGAAAATGATGAAATTTATGAATATTTGTTGCACGAGCGTTCTAAAAATTTTACCTTTGGAGAAAACTCACTAGATAATAATGTGTATTTCATTGAAGGCATTAAAATTTTTGAATCTTTTTTGCTTACTTTGTTCAGAGAAACAGTTTCATCATATAATATCACATTGGAACAATACAAACAGTTTGATAAAATATTACAATTTCGCAAAACATTTACCAACAAATATGTAAAACCTATTGATATTAGCAATTATGATTTTGTATCTATCAAGATTCTTATATTTCAAGAATTAAATCTGCAAAATTATAACGAAGAAAAAATTATTCAAGCTACTTTGCAATGGTTAGAATCGCCAGACAAATATAATGAGCAATTACATAATATGGCTGTGTTTGGGGCATTTTTAATGAAATATTCACACCTTGAACCAAGCCAACAATTGTTTTTTAAAGCTACTAAAACAAATTTTGATAACTTATTTAACTACAATCACAGCCCACAAGGAACAATTAGTAAAACTGATACAGATTTAGCAATTATTCGGGAAGATTTTAATTTGTATAATTATAGTAAGATGTATGAAGCAATTCATGAATCTAATTATTGTGTTAAATGCCATGTAAGGGGCAATGACTATTGTAAAACAGGTGAACCCAATAAAGAACAAACCAGTTATAATAAAAATCCATTAGATATCACTTTGCATGGTTGTCCACTATCTATGCACATTTCTGAAATGCATGAATTATTTGCTAAAGGCAATATTTTAGGAGCTTTAATAGCAATTACCATTAATAACCCTTTAGTAGCAGGTACAGGAGAGAATATTTGTAATGATTGCACTACTTCTTGTATTTATCAAAAACAACAAGCCGTAGATACACCTAAGGTTGAAAGTTTTATATTAAAAAGCATCTTAGCTTTAGATTATGGATTTGAAATTTATAGCTTACTAACACGCTACAATCCTTTCAGATTCCACCAAGTTTATCCTGAAACACAACAAAATAAAAATGTGTTAGTTGTGGGTTTAGGTCCTGCTGGATACAGCTTAGCATATACTTTAGCTCATAAAGGTTATGGAGTTGTAGGAATTGATTCTATGAAATTAGAACCTTTGCCAAGCAAATTAGTTAAAGATTTTTGTGAAATTAAAAATATTAATGAAATATATGAAAATCTTGATAACAGAATAATTGATGGGTTTGGAGGAGTGTCTGAGTATGGTATTACTAGTCGTTGGGATAAAAACTTATTAAAAGTTCTTAGAATTATATTAGAAAGACAGGATAATATTTGTTTATTAGGTGGAATAAGGTTTGGTTCCAATATAGATTTCACAGATGTTAAACCATTAGGATTTCAACATGTTGCCCTGTGTATGGGGGCAGGCAAGCCCAACATTATTGCTAGCCAAAAAAATATTTTAAGTAAAGGTGTACGTACTTCCTCGGAATTTTTAATGAATCTACATGGTGGTGCGTATCAATCAAATAATTTTTTAAATTTACAAGTAGAATTACCCCTTGTGGTATTAGGTTGTGGCTTAACAGCTGTAGACTGTGCTACTGAAGCATTGTTATATTATCAACGCTTATTAAAAAAATATATCTTACCTTATAGTTCTTATTCATTTGATGAAAAACAAGAGTTTTTACAAACATTAAGTATAGAAGACAGTTCTAAATTAAAAATTTATGAACAACATTATAAGCTACTTGAAGAATCCCAAGATAAAATTGCTACATTACAAATCATCGGTGGTGTAACTATTGTATATCATAAAGATATAAAACAATCTAAAGCATATAGAATTAATGCCCATGAGTTACATAGTGCTTTAAAACAGGGAGTAAAAATTCAAGATAATACAGTACTTAAAGAAATTATTTTAGATGAATTTGGTGGCATTAAAGAATTAAAATGTTTATATAATAATGAACAAATTATTACCATTCCTGCAAAAAATATGATACTGGCGTTGGGTACTAATCCAAACAATATTGTTATAGAGGAATTTCAGGAATATTTTCCAAATAGTATAAACCTTGATTTTAAACCAGAGCGTCTTAGAACATTTAAAAATCAACAATTTAATTGCTTATTACAGGATAGCTATAAAGATATTGATGTAAGCTTTTTTGGAGATATGCATAAAGTTTTCAATGGTTCAGTAGTAAAAGCACTGGCTTCTAGTTTTTATGGGCAGTATGATGTTATAGATTCCTTAAAGCAACACTCAGCTATAAAACAATCGTTCCAAGAGGTTGCCACACATGTTGTACAATGTTTAGAATCTTCTGTTTTAGATGTACAGCACATTAATGATAAAATTCATGAAATTACTTTTTATGCTCCACAAGTAGCAAAAAAACTTAAAGCAGGACAGTTTATAAAAGTTCAAAACTATGTAAGCAATATTTCTCCCACGATGGAGCCTTTAATATTAGGAGCATTTCCCCATACAGAAAACACGCTTAAAGCAATCGTATTGCAAAGTGGTACAAGTAGTACTATTAGTAAAAAATTAGCACGAAATAGTAAAATTGTTTTACAAGGTCCACTGGGAGAACCAACGCTTTTACCTTATAAAAAAAATGTTTTATTAATTGGTGGGGGGGTAGGCAATGCCACCATATTTAGCATCTTGAAGCAATTGCATGAACAAGAGAATATTATTAATTACATCGCTGGCTTTAAAGATTATAATGATGTTATTTATATGGATTACATTAAAAAATATAGCAATACAGTTATTACATCTATAGAAAATAATAACCATAATAAAGAGTATCTAACAGGAAATATTCTTAATGCTCTATCTTTATTTGTAAAAAATAATCCGAATGCAGAAAAAGATATTCACTATATATTTATAGCAGGGTCATGCGGAATGATGGAGTGCTGTAAAGATTTTTTAAAGAATCACAGTTTTAATGCAGAGATTGTTTTTTCTCTTAATGCCCCTATGAACTGCACAAATAAAGGGGTATGTGGTGCTTGTATTCAACAAAATAATTTAGGGCAATTTTTTTATGGTTGCCAACAACAAGAACAAAATATACAAAATGCAAACCTTAAGTTTTTAAGACATAGGTTAGAACAACAATCTTTAATAGAAAAAATATCTATGCTATCTTTGAAAAAATCATTATAATATTATGTCGTTGATTTTATAAAATACAATCAAAACAAGAATAGGTGTTATGTTAAAATTTCTTATACAAAAAGCATTTAAAAATAAAAAGTCCGATGCAGAAGTTAATGGGCTCATGGGTTCTTTTAATAGATTTGCTAAAGATATTATTGCTCCCAATTCCAAACAAATAGCATTAGCTATTTTTCTAATGGCTCTGTTTGCTGCAAGTAATGCTGGCATGGTTTGGTTAATTAAGCCAATTATGAACCAAATGTTTGTAATGAAAGATATGCTTTATGTTACAAAAATCAGCTTAGCCTTGGTTGGTATTACTTTTATTAAAACTATTACCCAATATTCAAGCCAAGTAGTTCTTGGTGGCGTTAGTATGAAGGTTATGGCTGATGCTAGACAAAATTTATACAAGGCATTTATAAAGCAAGATATAATATTTTTTAATAAAAATTCTCCGGGTAGTTTAATTGGTATTATGATGAATGATATTAATGCTATTAATACTTTGGCTGCAGAAATTCCTATTAGTTTAGGTAGAGATTTGTTTGCTTTTCTTAGCCTAGCAGGCGTTATGGTGTATCAAGAAGCTAGTTATTCTATTGTTCTTGTAATTACTATTGTATGCGTTATATTTCCTATTAAATATATTCAGAAAAAATTAAAAGCTTCATTTACTGAATCTAATGCAGGCTTCGGACAACTTAACTCACATATGGAACAGGTGTTTAATGGGGTGAAAGAGGTTAAAGCTTATAATATGGAAGTTAAAGAACAAAATAGTTTTAATAGAATTGTAAACAGTATTTTAAAAGTACAGCTAAGAACTAGAAGATTAATGGGTATTCTTCCTGCGTTTATGGAATTTTTAGGTGGTTTGGCAGTAGCTATTATTTTATTATATGGTGCCTATCAGGTTGTTCACCATAATAAAGATGCAGGAACTTTTTTCTCGTTTATTGCTGCTTTGTTAATGGCTTATCAACCGCTAAAAAGATTAACCGAACTTTCTGTTAAAACTCAATTTGGCTTACTTGGTATTCAAAGATATTACACTATGATTGATAAACAACCAGAAGTTATTGATTCCCTAGATGCCAAACAACTTGATATTAAAACTGCTCAAATAACTTTTGAAAATGTTAATTTTTCTTATAATAGCAAACGTCAAATTTTAAAAGATATTAATTTTACTATAAATCCTGGAGAGAAAGTGGCACTGGTTGGTCGTTCAGGGGGTGGAAAAAGTACAATTTTAAGCCTTATACCAAGATTTTATGAATTAAATAACGGTGTTATTAAAATTAATAATGATAATTATCAAGATTTCACTATTAAATCTATTAGGGATCATGTGGCATTAGTAAATCAAGATGTTGTGCTATTTGATGATACAATTTATAACAATATTGCCTATTCCAAAGAAAATGCCACAGAAGAAGAGGTAATAAAAGCAGCGACCCAAGCATATTGCTTAGATTTTATTGATAGTTTGCCAGATGGCTTACAAACCCACGTAGGAACCCGTGGTATGAATTTATCGGGTGGGCAAAGACAACGTATTTCTATTGCTAGAGCATTATTGAAAAGCCCTCCTATTTTATTGCTAGATGAAGCCACTTCTTCCCTAGATACCGAATCAGAGAAAAAAATAGAGCAAGCACTACATTTATTAATGCAAAATAAAACTACTTTGGTTATTGCTCATAGACTATCTACCATTATGAATGCTGATAGAATTTTAGTTATAGATAAAGGTGCTATTATTGAATCAGGAACTCATCAAGAATTATTAAATGAAAATGGTTTTTATAAACATCTGCATGACCTACAATTCAAATATTATGATTAGGGTAATATTTTATGAATTTTTATAAATTTTATAAAAAACATATTAGAAAAAGCATTTTTGAAAATCATCTCCTATTTGCTATAGTTATGAAAGTATTTGCTTGGGTTTTGTATGTTTATTTGTACTTAGTATTAATTACAAGTAAAATAGAATGTAACATTCAAATAGCCGATATTAAGACTTTAAAAACAGATCGTTTTATTTTCGGAGTTTGGCATGGCAGGTTGTTGTTGCCCTTTTTCTTACATTATAAAAAAATAACTAATCCTCCTACTGTTTTGTCTTCTTATAGCAAAAATTCCCAATTAATTTCTGGGGTATCTAAGCTTTTTGGTGCAAAAACTATATATGCTTCTACTAAAAAAACTACTACTAAAGATTTATTTACATTAATTAAAGAGTTAAAAACCCCTAAAATTAACTTAGTTGTTACCCCAGATGGTTCTATTGGCCCTAGAATGCAATGTAATTCTTCTATATGCATTTTATCTTCAACCTCCAAAACCCCCATTTTGCCACTCTCTTTTAGTGCTAAAAGAGGTAAGTTTTTGAATTCATGGGATCGCATCTTTATTCCGTATCCATTTAACCGTATTACTGTAATTAGCAGTCCTATGATTTATTGTCATAGCGAAGATGCTAATATAAAAGTTGATCTTGAAAAAAAACGCTTAGAAATAGAAAAGGCTTTAAATAATCTAACTTGGGAAGTAGACGCTAAATATCAGCACACAAAAATAGAGCCTGCACTATTAAATAGAAAGAAGCAACCCGTACAAACATTATGATATTAATAGTTGTTATCTATAATATTTTAAGTTTTATTATTTATATTTTTTTGAAAATACTATATGTTTTTACTCCCAATAATATAAAGTTAGCACAGCGATTGTCTGCTAAATTGCCTAAATTATACAACAATAAAACTATTTGGATACATGGGGCAAGTGTTGGGGAGATTGTATCTGTAAAAAAATTAATTAATAATATACAAGCACAGTATTTAGATTCTGATGTGTTAATTACTACCCATACTGAAACTTCTAAAAATATGATACTGCAAGAATTTAAGGGCAGTGTCCATTATAGTTTTCTGCCCCTTGATTCTTATTTTACTATAAAAAAATTCCTTAAACATTTTAATCCTCAACTGTGTTTATGGGTTGAACAAGATTTTTTCCCCATTATATTGCAAAGCATTAAAACACATAATATCCCATTATTATTATTGAATGCACGCATGTCTGATACTTCTTTTAAAAGGTGGGGATTATTTCCAGCTTTAATTGCTAAGATTTTAGCTAATTTTACATCTATTTATGCTATGTCTAAAAAAGATCAAATCAAACTTAGCGATTTAGCTAAAAAGAAAGTGCAATATATTGGCAACTTAAAATATAGCAATATATCACAACCTAGTTATGATATTGCCCAATACAATGCCATAAAAGCCGTGTTGCAAAATAATAAAGTTTGGTTGGCACTTAGTACCCATGACCCAGAAGAAAAAGACATTGTTGATACTCATATAAAATTAAAGCAGGAATTCCCCGATATAGTAACATTTATTATGCCTCGTCATATATCTAGGTGTGCCACAATTAAGCGTAATTTAGAAAAAAATACAGCTATAAATCTGTACAGCGATATTATCAACAACAATGGAACTTTTACAGATATAGTTCTTGTGAACACAATGGGCAATAGCCTCCTTTTTTGTAAATTGGCTAACTTTGTATTTATTGGTAAATCTTTATATGTGCATAACAAGGGTGGGCATAACTTACTGGAACCATTAAGTGTGCAAACCCCTGTGCTATTTGGTAAATATATGAATAATTTTCAAGAAATAACAGATGAGTGTTGTAAAAATAAAGCGGGTTTTCTCATAGATAATGCAGAAGATTTGTATAAAACAATTCAACATTTATATGAAAATCCTAATCTACTAAGAGATACCGCAAAGAACACCAACTTTATTAATGTATTAGGGGTAGATATTTTAAACAATTATATGGAAGAAGTAAAATGCTATCTACCTTTAACTTTGTAGAATCGTTTTGGCAAAAAAGAACATTGCTGAATTATTTATTATATCCTCTTAGTATTGTATGGCAACTACTATCATATTTACGCAAACTACAGAAACCTTACAGAAGTAAAACTTTTGTTATATGTGTTGGCAATATTAATTTAGGTGGCTCGGGTAAAACACCAACGGCGATTTTACTAAGCAAAGAACTATCTATGGCAGGATTTAACGTATGCTTTTTAACGAAAGGATATAAAGGCACTATGCAAAATCCTACAATTATTCAATCTTTTCATAATGCTAAGGAAACAGGCGATGAAGCAATGTTATTAACAGAGCATGCTACTACTATTGTCTCTAAAAGTTGGAAGAAAGGTTTACAGTTTATTGATAGCTTGAATTTTGATGTAGTAATTCTTGATGATGGTTACCAGAATCCTAGCATCAATAAACACTATAATGTATTAGTAATAAATTATAGTTATGGTTTTGGCAACTCCATGATATTCCCATGTGGTCCACTACGTCAATCTATAGGAAGCGGAATCAAAAAAGCAAATAGCATAGTAGTTTTAGAACAAGAAAGCCAAGCATTGCATAATTCTATAGATAGCTTTAAAAAACCTATCTATAGGGGGCATTATATTGCTATGAATGTTAATGAAATAAAAGGGTCGGTATATGCGTTCTGCGGAATAGGAATGCCCAATAAATTCTTACAAACTATAAAGAACAATGGTATTGAAGCAAAACAATTTAAAAAGTTTCCCGATCATCACAGTTACTCTAACCAAGATATAATTAATTTAGTATCAAGTGCAGAACAAAATAATTTAAGCCTCTTAACAACAAGCAAAGATTATGTTAAAATACCAGATGAATATAAAAAACATATGCAAGTATTAAAAATAGAATTACACTTGCTTGAAATTATAAAATTAAAGACTGATATCATTGAAAAAATTATTCAACAAAAAAAACATTAGCAACCTTGCTTTAGCTTGTGTTGCCTACTTTTTTTATTATATTATTTATTTTTTTATTCCATATTCTGTTGCCTCTAAAATAGGCTATCTCTTAGGAGTATACCTTATTGCCAAAGTACCTATTAAACGCAGGGCAGAAGTCTTAAAAAATATGGCATTATGTTTTCCTAATAAGCCTAAAAGTGTAATTAAACAAATTTACAAAGAAAGTTGTGGTAATTTTGGGCGGGTTATTTTTGAAATGCCAAAAATTAATAAAGGATTTAATTTAGATAAGTATGTGAAAATTCATGATGAAAACAATGTAAAAGATTATTCCAAAAATAACAACATTATTTTAATAGGAGCACATATGGCAAATTGGGAAATGATTGCCAAACAAGCTAATTATTTTCAAAGTTTGTTTTATGCTATTTATAAGCCACCCCATAATCCTTATTTGGCTAAATTTTTTGTTAAAATGCGTTTAAATGTTTCAAAAAGAATATATCCTACCCAGCTAAACAAAGAAAGTATTATCAAGTTTAATAAAAAATTGTTAGAAAAAAATACGAATGATCCTATTATTATTGCCATGTTTACCGATCAAAAAACTTATGAGGGCATAACCACAACATTTTTTGGTAGAAAAGTAACCACTTTGAATCTTTTACCAAGGTTAGCAATTAAAAATCATATTAAAATGTACCCCGTAAGATGCGTTAGAAGAGATGGCATATATTTTGATATGTACATAGAAAAACCATTAGAAATAGTATCTACGGGCAATACAACAGAAGATATTAAGCTTCTTACCCAGGCAAATAATAATAAAATAGAAGAATGGATTACAAAATACCCTGAACAATGGTTTTGGTTACACAAAAGGTGGTAATTTTTTATTGAATAAAAGTAATTAAAATTGAAATACTACAATAAATTTGTTATACTATTTTCTAGTGATATTATTTTAATTTGCCATAAAATAAATTATAACAAATTAGCTATAGCGTGGTTATTTTATTTGAAACTATTATGTATAGTCTTAGGTTAGCAAACTATATCAGTTTAAGATGCTAAACCTTCTTCAAATTATAAAGAGTCTGCTATATATTTCTTAAAAAACAATTAAATCATACAACTATAAAGAAAAATTTATGTCTGACAAAAAAGATTTTACAGAGAATACTGCAGAAGATACTAATACTTATGATTCGTCATCTATTAAAGTTTTAAGAGGCTTAGATGCAGTTAGAAAAAGACCGGGTATGTATATAGGCGATACAGATGATGGCTCGGGATTACATCACATGGTATATGAGGTTGTAGACAATGCAATAGATGAATCTTTAGCAGGACATTGTAATTATGTTAGTGTAGTTTTAAATTCAGATGGTTCGGTAACAGTTACAGATAATGGACGGGGCATTCCTGTTGATATACATGAAGAAGAAGGAATATCGGCAGCTGAAGTAATTATGACCCAGCTTCATGCAGGTGGTAAGTTTGACCAAAACTCATATAAAGTTTCAGGCGGTTTACACGGGGTAGGTGTTTCTGTTGTGAATGCACTATCTGAAAAATTAGTACTGCGTATTTATCGTGATGCCAAAGAATATGGCATGGAATTTAAGCATGGTGTATCTGTATCACCTTTGGTTGTAATTGGTGATGCTCCAATTTTAGAAACAGGTGAACACTTAAAAGGAACCCATGTAACTTTTTTACCTTCTAAGGAAACTTTTACCCAAACTATTTTTGATTTTAAAATCTTAGAAAAACGCTTAAAAGAATTAGCATTCTTAAACTCTAAAGTAACACTAGATCTTATTGATAATCGTCATGGAGAAACAGTGGTAGAGCATATGCACTACGAGGGAGGAATTAAAGAGTTTGTTAAATATTTAGATAGAAATAAGTCTACCCTGCATAAAGATATTGTGCATTACAGAAGCGAAAAAGATGGAATATCAGTTGAAATAGCATTGCAGTGGAATGATAGTTATCATGAAAATAGCTTATATTTTACTAATAATATTCCCCAAAGAGATGGTGGAACTCATATGTCGGGTTTTCGTTCAGCATTAACCCGTACTATTACTCATTTTATGAATCAATATAATAGTAATAAAAAAACTAAAGAAAAAGTAGATATAGCAGGCGATGATGCTCGTGAGGGTTTAACTTGTATTGTATCTATTAAAGTTCCTGACCCTAAGTTCTCTTCACAAACAAAAGATAAATTAGTATCATCGGAAGTAAGACCCGTTGTAGAAGGTATTACCAATGAAAAACTATCTATGTGGTTTGAAGAAAATCCCCAAGAAACTAAATTGATTCTTAATAAAATTATTCAGGCAGCTAGTGCGAGGGAAGCGGCTAGAAAAGCCCGTGAAATTACTCGTAAAAAAGGTAATTTAGATCCTGCTAACTTACCGGGCAAGCTTGCTAGTTGTTCAGAAAAAGACCCAAGTATTTGTGAATTATTCTTAGTGGAGGGTGATTCAGCAGGTGGTTCAGCAAAGCAAGGTAGAAATAGAAGAAATCAGGCGGTATTGCCATTAAGAGGGAAAATCTTAAACGTAGAAAAAGCCCAAAAAGATAAAATGATTAGTTCGGTAGAAATTGGAACATTAATTACTGCACTTGGTACTAGCATTTTAGATGAATTTGATATTGATAAGTGTCGTTATCATAAAATAATAATTATGACTGATGCTGATGTTGACGGAAGCCATATTAGAACTCTACTTCTAACATTATTTTATAGACAAATGCCTCAGCTTATAGAAAAAGGTTATATTTATGTGGCACAACCACCTTTATATAAAACAAAAAAAGGCAATTCAGAGGTTTATCATAAAACCCAAGAAAGCTTAGATAACTTTTTAGTTAATTTAGCAATAGATGAAGGTGCAGTATTTTCTTTATATAATGGTTCTCAAGTTTTTGGCAAAGATTTTATGAATATTATTAATTTATCTAAAAAAATAGCCAAGCATATAGCAGATTTATATTATAGCAATATATCTAATGTGGTGCTTGAAACATTGGCAATTAGTGGTGCTTTTAATAAAGATATACTTAGCAATACCGAATACGCTGATTCTGTAGTAAATTTAGTAAAAGAACGCTTAAATAGTATAGAAGAAGCTCATAATAAATTATGGGAAGTATCTTTTGTAAATAATGCACTAAAAATCTCTAAGGAAAGTAGGGGAATCAAAGAAGAATACATAGTTGATGAAATATTATTAAATTCTATGGAGTGTCAAATTTTAAATTCTCATCAAGCTGAGTTAAGTAGTTATTTTAAATCAGCGGGTAAAATTAATATTAAAGACATAGTGAGTACAGTGCAAGGACCATTATCTTTGTTAGATTTAGTTCTTGAATATGGTAAAAAAGGTTTATATTTACAGCGTTATAAAGGTTTGGGTGAAATGAATCCCGAGCAACTCTGGGAAACTACTTTAGATCCGAATTCACGTTCTTTAATTCAAATAACAGTAGACTCTTTAGATAAGGCAGATGAAATTTTCTCTACGCTTATGGGTGATGTAGTAGAGCCACGTAGAGATTTTATACAGCAGAATGCCTTAAATGTTAAGAATTTGGATATATAAATATGCGAATAAAATTAATAATACTATTAATTTTATCTAATCTGTTATTTTCATGCACTGTAAATAAACAGGTGAAAAATGAAGATGTGGCTTTTTTTACCAAAAGTAATTTATTAAAGATACCTGATTCGCAACTTAATAATAGTTACCAATATCAAAACTGGTATCTTAATATAAAAAATAATGCGTGTTATATTTATTCGTTTCCTATTAGCTCCTATGGTAATTACACAGCAAGGGGGCTGAATTATATGTTAATTAATAGCAATAAGAAGAATAAAAAGAATGAAATTCTTGTTATAGGTGGTGCACCATATAAAAAGGATATAAATGTACGCTTACAAATTGATGATACTAGCTATTTGTTAGCAGTAGATAATAATTTAGCTTGGGTAGGTAACGACGAAGAAGTATTGGTTAAAATGTTAAAGAAAAATAATTTAGATGTTTTAGTATTTAGCGAGTTTGAAGATTTAGATGCTAAAAGTATAGATAAATATTCTCTTTTAGGCTTACAAGAAGCATTGTTAGAAATGAATAAGAAGTGTGGTGAACCAATATAAATATAGCTAATTTTTTATATTATTAACAAGATTTCAGTTACAATTATAGCCCTGCAAACAAGTAATAATATAACTATAGTTTCTTTATATTTCTTTTGTGCAAATAAATTCTAATACTTTAAATTTGTTACCCATTTCATTCTCATTGGTTAGTAAATTTAAGACAGAATATAAGTTGTTTTGTTCTGCTTCTGTCATATTAGCAAGCAATATTTTTGCCCTATGGTCAAGCCCCATGTTTTCTAAAAATTGTTTTTGGGTGTTAATACTATATTGTATGTTTTGTTGCTGTAATATTTTGCATAACTCATAAAAATTAACATTATAGGTAATATCTACATTGCCGATGTGCTGAATTATTTCATTAATATCTAAGACCTTATGCTTGGAAAAACCTCTGATGGTGTTTGTTTTATTAATTTCATTATATCCGTAATCTATTGTTAGCATTGCCCCTGTATTTTTTAGTACAGTATTCACAAGGGCTGTGAAAATATTGATGGTATCTAAAGAATACTCATAAAAATCATATTCTGTAGGCAACAAAGGTAAAAAATTATAATTATTTATAGTTTGTAATTCTTGATAGCCCAAAGTTATTTTATTGTTTTGCAGAGTAAAAATCACCTCATGCCATTTTTGTTTTTTATATTGAAATTGATTAGTAGGCAAAGCATCAAAAAATTCATTAGAATAGACAATTGTTGGGATATTATCTATATTACCAAGCAAAGAATCAATATTTTTATACCATTTAACTGGTATTGTTGGGTATTTGGAGAGTATATTTTTTTGTGAATCTTGCAATATCTCATTAATTTCTAATAATGATATGCTGATAGAGTTTAAGAAGCTAGGAAATTTCTTAGCTACAACTAAAATATCTTGTAACAATGTTCCCTTGCCTGGCCCTAATTCAATTAAGTTTATTTTAGCAGGTTTGTTTAATAGTTCCCAATGATGAATTATCCAAATTGCTACAAGCTCACCAAAAATTTGGGAAAGTTCGGGGGCTGTAATAAAATCGCCCTCGTGAGATATTTGAGAATTTTTAAAAGGATTTTTATTAATATAATAGGCATCTTCTGAATGCAGGGCAAATTGAATAAAATCTGCCATGGTGATTTTATGATTTTTTTGCAGAAAATCAATGAGTTTTTGGTGCATTATATTTCAAAGCTTTAATAATAAGAAAAACTCCTAAAAAGATCATAGGAATACATAATACTTGCCCCATAGAGAAATAATTAAATAAATATATTTCACCTTGACGAAAAAATTCAATAATAAATCTAGAGGTTGAGTAGCCCAATAAAAATACCCCTGTTATTAAACCTTGCTTGCGATATTGTTTTTGTTGCCACAATATTAACAAAATTATTCCCAAAATTAACCCTTCACAGATAGCTTCATAAATTTGGCTAGGGTGTCTTGGTAAATATACTTCGGGGAAATAAACTCCCCAAGGTACTTCTGTTGGGTGTCCATAAAGTTCAGCATTTACAAAATTGGCAAGCCTACCAAGGAATAAGCCAATAGGAGTTGCAAGAGCTATTAAATCGGTTATTAATAACAAAGGTTTATGATATTTTCTACTTAAAAGGTACATAGATATTGCTACCCCAATCATTCCACCGTGAAAAGACATTCCACCTTGCCATATAAAAAATATTTCTAATGGATTATAAAGATAATAGGAAAAGCCATAAAAAACGATGTAACCGATTCTACCGCCTAATAATACCCCTAACATTATATAGAATAAGCTATCATCAAAAAATTGTTTAGATATAGTATTTTCTATTAAATTAGCTTTATTATTCATATATTTTAAATAATAAAATCCTAATACTGCTGAACAAATATAAGCTAAGGAATACCATCTTATATCAACAGACATAATTGTGATTGCGGTTGGGGAAATATTAGGAAACATTATACTCATTTAATTTTTATTTGGTTCTTTAGATTGTAATTCTTCTTTTTGTAACTGCTGTGATATCCAAGATTGATATTCTGTTTTATCGTATGCCTTAAAGAAATATCCCCCCATGGCATCATAAAATAAGTTTACCGCTGCAATTCCCGCACCTGCCATGCCTGTCCATGGTCCTAACACCACTAACAATGCAGGGGCTACATCTGCCAAAATATAGATGGGTTCAAAATATGCAATATTATCTTCTACCGCTTGATAGCCATAGCCTAAGCTTACTTTATTTCTATTGAAAGAATAAGCACAACTACTGCTATAAATTAATAAGCAAAAGACAGTAATAATTTTTATTATTTGCATAAGATAACCTACATATTAAAATATTACTTACATCATAACATAAATTATATCTTCTATAAAGTTTATGCTTGTATATAGCTTTTTTATGTTGTTATAGAATATCGCTATAAATATTGATTTGCATATAAATATGGCTGTGTTATAATATATTTGGCAAGTTCGGACAAAGCGTTTTGTAAACCCGACTAGGTTCGAAAGAAAGCAATCGTAGCAAATCCTTTGGGTCGAGCTTGTCTTTTAACAATTAGAAAAGATTAATGGATAAAATCAATAATTATATCAATTTATCTCGTAAATACCGTCCACTTATTATTGACGATCTAATAGGGCAAGATCACTTAGTTCAAACCTTGCAAAATGGCTTTCTATTAAATAGAATAGCTCATGCTTTTATGCTTACAGGAGTTAGGGGAGTAGGTAAAACTACTACTGCTAGAATCATTGCTAAAGCCTTAAATTGCATCGGTATTGATGGTGTATCTCCTATGACACTAACCCCTTGTGGCAAATGTGAGCATTGTGTTGCCATTATGAATGATAATCATATGGACGTTGTAGAGATGGACGCTGCCAGTAAAACAGGGGTAGATGATGTTAGAGAAATTATTGAAAATGGTAAATATAAGCCCATATCTGCCCGTTATAAAGTATTTATTATAGATGAAGTACACATGCTTTCTAAGAATGCCTTCAATGCTTTATTAAAAACTTTGGAAGAGCCTCCAGAACATTTAAAATTTATTTTTGCTACTACAGAAATTCGTAAAGTTCCTATTACCGTGCTTTCTAGGTGTCAACGCTTTGATTTAAAACGCTTGAGTATACTAGATTTATCTAATCATCTAAAAAATATTTGTCAAAAAGAAGAAATTACTTTTGATGAAGAATCTATTTTTATTCTAGCAAAATCTGCCCAAGGCTCGGTAAGAGATTCTTTGTCTTTGTTAGATCAAGCTATTATTTCATGCGATAAAAATTTAGAAAAGAATAAAATTACAGAAATGTTAGGGCAGGGCAATCAAGAAGAAATTTATCAACTATTTTTAAACTTAGTAACCAATAATGGGCAATTAGTATTTGATATTTTTAATAATCAGTATAATAAAGGACTAGAATTAGAGATTTTGTTAGAAGATTTAATGAATATTTGCCATAAAGCTATGAGCTTATATTTTATTCAAGATACAAATATATTAGATATTACAGATTCAGAAAAACAGAAACTTTTAGAAATTCAACAACATAGTGGTTCAAGCATTTTACTTTCTATTTGGCAAATTTTATTGAAAGGCAGTAAGGAACTTAAAGATAATCATAATAGTTATGCTGTTTTTAGTATGCTTTTATCTAAAATTTTACTGGTTACAGAATTAGGAGATGTGGCTAATTTGTTGCATCGTGCCTCTAATTTAGTAGAATCTAATCAACACCTTAATAATGCTAATGCTTTACAAGAAAAAATATCGCCCATTCAAGAAAATAAAACTATAAAAGTTGTAGATGTTAAAGAAAGTGAAACCATAGATGATATTCCTCCATGGGAGCCACAAACTAATCTTGCACCACAAGAAAGCGTTGTTACAGTTGATGTAGTAAACGATACACTACAAGATACAATCAAAAAAGACGTTTTAAATGTATTTCCCCAAGCTAAATTTATAGGGGAAGATGATTAATATTTTATGTGTGGCATAATTGGAAAAAATTACAATTGTTTTAAGCACAGATAGTAATTATGTAGAATTACTTGCTGTATCTATTGTTTCTATTATGGAAAATAAAAGCGAGTATTTTTTTTACGATATTTGTATTTTACATGATGGACTGCCTGCAAGCATTAAAAATCAAATTATTAATATGCAAAATAATTACAGCAATGCCCAAATATCATTTATTGATATGGAGGAACATTTTGCCACAATGTTTCATTTTAATAACAATAGCCATACTTACTACAATAAGACTATTTTATATAGATTAGCAATTCCACAGTTATTTAAAGACAGGCAACGGGTCATTTATATAGATTCAGATACTGTTGTATTAGATAATTTAGTAGAATTACACCTGTGTAGCTTTAATAATAACTATATTTTATCTAAGCGTGAAATAGTTGTTTCTGCAAATATTAAATCACCATCTATCACTTACCAGAATAATGTATATGCTTACAGTTGTCTTTATAGTAAAATTTTGAATATGCCTTTAGAATATTTTAGCTACAAAGCAAAAAGTTATATTAATTCAGGGGTGTTAGTGTTTAATATTCCTAAAATTATTGCCAATAAAAAAGATAACGAATTACTAGAATTAGTAGAGCAATATAAAAATGTTTGTGTATTTATAGACCAAGATATTTTAGTGAAATGTTTTTATCCATATATTGGTAATTTAGCAGACAAATACAATATGTATGTTAACCATATTCAAAGATACAAAGATATCTCGCCCTTTGAAAAAAAATCTTATATCCAAAACCTAAGAACAGCAAGTATTTTACATTTTGTAGATAAGAAAAAACCTAATAAAAAAAGGGGTTGGCATAATTTAGTAGGATTTACATACTACGGCAAATATTTACAGAAATCATGCTTTGCTTTAAGCTATAAAAAATATTTTCTTTTCAAATATTTTGCTATTATTAGAAGGTATATTACTAAATTAAGTAGGGTAAACATTTAGATAGATGTAAGTCTTAGATATTTAACAACTACATTGCTTTTTATACTAATATATAGATAATCTTAGCATTTTTTTTTGATTTCTAAGAGGCAACATAAAATAATTTGGCAGGGTTGCAAAATATGGATTAGTGGGGTGGTGTTTTTATTCACATACCCCACTTTTTTTGAAGATTGTATTTTATAAGCCTTGTTTCAAAAACTTATCTATTCCACATGGTCGTCGCTAATGTCTCCATCGTCTATATTTTCCATGCTTTTTTCTAACATTTCATCTTTAACAGCAGGATATCCTTCTTTTTTAGGGGCAAAAATTACAATAGCATTGGTATACTTTGGATTCTGTCCATCTATTTTAGGAGAAATATCTTTTTTAACTTGTAAATCACCACCTAAATCAGAATCAAACCGATAAAGCAAAGCAATAGCATGTTCCGACCTATTGGCTTCACGCCCTAATAATTTTACCACTAGTTTTACTTTAAAACCTTTGCTTAAAAATTTCTTAGTTTGATTAAGTTTTACTTGATAATCGTGTTCTGCAATAGATAAATGTACGTAAAGTTCTTTTAAAACAACTACTTTACTATTCTTTTTAGCATCTTTTTTACGTTTACTTTGTTCAAATTTGAATTTTCCATAATCCATTATTTTGCAAACAGGATATTCACCGCCGGGTTGTACTTCTACTAAATTTAAACCAAGTGATCTAGCCTTGCTTAAAGCTTCATCTATATTTAAAATACCTAGTTGTTCGTTAGTACTTTCTACTATAACCCTTACTTGTCTAGCTCTGATTGCTTCATCTAACCTTGTGGTATCTTTATCTTTGTTATTTCTGGCAGAATCATTGTGAATATTCAATATAAAACATCTCCTAATTTGGTTAATACTGTAAGTACATTATAATTCAATATTTATGTTTTTTGCATTAATATTTTTTTTAATTAAATTAATAGCTTCTTCAACAGAAAGGGTAACTTGATTTTCTATTCCTAAAAACTTTAAGGTAATTGTGCCATTTGCACTTTCTTGCTCACCAATAATGCCTATGATTGGCATTTTATTTGTGGAGTGATCTCTAATTTTATAATTTATTTTATTAGATTTTATATCAAGCACAGTAATAATATTAGCATCTTGGAATTGCTGATTAATTTTTAAAGCGTAATCATCTACCTTGTTAGAAACAGTAGCAATTGCTAAGTGTTGAGGAGAAAGCCATAGGGGAAATTTACCTCTATAATGCTCTATTAATATGCCAATAAAACGTTCCATAGAACCTAAAATAGCTCTATGCAACATTACAGGGTGATGTTTTTCACCATCGCTACCAACATAAGTAGCATCTAAGCGTTCAGGAAGAATAAAGTCTACTTGAAATGTGCCTAGTTGCCAGTCACGCCCTAAAGAATCTTTAATGGCAAATTCTAACTTTGGCCCATAAAATGCTCCTTCGCCTTTATTTATTACTAAATCTAGCCCTGCATTTTTTGCCGCACTGTATAATGATTCTTCTGCTTTATCCCAAGTAGCATCACTACCCGCTCTTTTTTCGGGACGATCGGAAAATTTCACAGTTATTTCTATTTCTCCAAAGATTTCTGAATATATCTCTTTAAGTAAACTGCAAAATTTATCTGTTTCTTCTATTATTTGATCTTCTGTACAGAAAATATGGGCATCATCTTGGGTAAAAGAACGTACCCGCATAATGCCATGTAATGCACCACTAGGTTCATTCCTATGGCAACAACCAAATTCAGCCATCTTCAGGGGTAAATCTTTATAAGACTTCATACCTTGTTTGAATATTTGCACATGGGCTGGGCAATTCATTGGTTTAATTGCCAAAGTGGTATCTTCACTTGAATTTACAATAAACATATTTTCTCTAAACTTTTCCCAATGTCCCGATAGTTCCCATAAGCTTTTATCTATCATTTGCGGAGTTCTAACTTCTTTATAGTCGTGCTTATTTAATTTATTTCTTAAATAATGCTCTAAAGTTAAATAAAGTCTCCAGCCTTTTTCATGCCAAAAAACTGAACCAACGGCTTCTTCTTGTAAATGAAATAGGTTTAATTCTTTACCTAGTTTTCTATGATCGTACTTTTCTAGTTCTGCTTGTAAAGATAAATAACTATCTAAGTCTTTTTTATTTAAAAACCCTACCCCGTATATTCTTTGTAACATTGGATTCTTAGAATCGCTTTTCCAATAGACTCCTGAAACTTTAGTTAGTTTAAAAGATTTAGGGATTTGTTTTGTATTTTTACTATGCGGACCTAAGCATAAGTCTTCAAAAGCACCTTGTTTATAAAAAGATACTGTTTCAGCATTAATTCCTTCTAAAATTTCTACTTTAAACGGTTCATTCTGCGATTTAATTTTTTCTAAAGCTTGTTCTTTTGTTAAGATGGTACGAGTGATTTCCTCGTTTCTATCTATAATTTCAAGCATTTTTGTTTCTATTTTGCTAAGATCGTCTTCTGTAAATGGTTTACTTGGTAAAAAATCATAAAAGAATCCATGTTCTGTGGCAGGTCCTGTAGCCAATTTAGTATTTGGAAATAACTCTAATGTTGCCTGTGCCAACAAATGAGCCATATCATGCCTTAACAGGGGCAATAATACATCGGGATTCTTATTGTTTACTAATTGAATTTTACAAGAAAAATTAATTTCTCTGGATAAATCCCAAAGTTCATCATTCACATAAACAACAAAGCACGAATCAGCCAATTTAGGACTAATTTGCATTGCTATTTCATAGCCTGTTGTTGGTGCATTGAAAGTGATTTTAGTGCCGTCCAGCAAGGTTATTTCTATCATTCTTTACTACATTACTCACATTATATATTAAATTACAAATAGTTACATTGATTTTAGCATATTTTACTAGATTAATCATTAATTTATTAGTAAGATAAGAAATATGTGTCATTTTGCTATCAATTGTATATTAATTAAACTTTAAATGTAAGATGGTGTTTTATGGTGTTAAGTAAGTTGAGTTCCGAGCAGTTGTATAAAAAATGCAACGTTGATTTGTTTCCTGTTGAAGGAACTAAAAAGATTGCTTCTGAATTTCATATTTTAGGGCAGAAAAGAGTTATAGATGCTTTTGACATGGCAATTAATGTTAAGGGTAATGGCTACAATGTTTTTGCTATGGGTGAGAATGGATTAGGGCAGGAACAAATTATTAAAAGCTTACTAAAAAGGTATGCAAATAAGTTGACTACCCCTTTATCTTGGGTTTATGTGTGTAATTTTCAAAATTTAGAAAAACCCGTAGCAATTTCTTTTCCTATTAATAAAGCTAAAGAATTTAAAAAAGATATGAGCAAGCTAATTAACAGCATTAAAATTCTGCTTCCTTCTTTATTTTCTAGTGTGACTTATAATAATAAAATTAATGGTGTTAATCAAAAATATACCAACAAGCAAAATGAATTATTAATAGAATTACAAAGCAAGGCTGAACTAATAAATTTAACCATTTTAAAGAAAGATGGTGGTCTGATCCTTGTGCCACTGAACGCTGAAAAAGAACCATTAACAGAGGAAGATATTAGTAAGCTTAGCCCTGAAGAAAAAAATCAAGTACTTGCTAG